>NZ_BAAGXJ010000028.1:0-46576 GCF_054779895.1 Microbacterium lacusdiani
CGCGCAAGGCGTCGCGGGCGGCGCGGCCGACCTCGCGGGCGGCGCCCGGCAGCTCTCGGACGGCGCCCGGCAGCTCTCCACCGGCCTCGCGGGCGACGGCACCGCCGCGAACCCGGGTCTCGCGCCCGGTCTGCACGGCGCGACGTCCGGGGCGCAGACGCTGGCGTCCGAGCTGGGCGCGGGCGCCGACGCGATCGAGCGGAACGGGGTCGTTCCGGCCGAGCTCACGGGCGCCGCGGCCGGCGCGGCGCAGGCGGCCGCGGGCGTCGCGGACGGACTCGACGGGCTGAGCGCATCCTGCGCGGCCTCGGGGGCGGGCGCCGAGTTCTGCGCGCAGCTCGCCGCGATCACGCAGGCCGCGCGCACGGCCGACGCCGCCGCGTCGGGGACGTCCGGCGGGCTGGAGCAGCTCGCGACCCAGCTGCCCACGGAGCTCGCGGCCCAGCTGCGCGCGGCGTCGGGCGGCGCGACGGAGCTCGCCGGCGGCCTCGGCGCCCTCGCGACCGGCGCCGACGGCGCGGCGGCCGGGGCGACCCAGCTCACGGCCGGGCTCGAGGAGCTGGCGGGAGGCGCCGACCGGCTGTCGGCCGGGGCATCGCAGCTCGCGGGCGGCGCGGGCGAGCTGTCGACCGGCGCGGCGCAGCTCGCCACGGGTGCGGGCGGCCTCGCGACCGGGACGAGCGAGCTCGCGTCGGGCGCCACGCGGCTCTCGGACGGCGCCGGGCAGCTGGCGACCGGCACGACGCAGCTCGGCGACGGCATCGGCGAGCTCTCGGAGGGCACGCGCTCGCTGGCGGACGGCCTCGGCCGTGCGACCGAGCAGATCCCGTCGTACAGCGACGACGAGGCGGACGACCTCGCGACCGTGCTCGCGGATCCGGTGTCGGCGACGTCCGGCGACGGCCTGACCATGTTCGGGTCGTCGGCCGTGCCGCTGCTCGCCGCGGTCGTGCTGTGGTTCGGCGGTCTCGCGACCTTCGTCGTGATGCGCTCCGTCACGGCGCGGGCCCTGACGTCGCGCCGCGCGTCCGCGCTGCTCGCGGGCGGCGCGCTGCTGCCGGCCGCGCTGGTCGGCGCGGTGCAGGGCCTGCTCGTGGCCGCGGTCATCCAGGCGGTCAGCGGCTACGACGGCGGGACGGCGGCGGCGCTGTTCGCGCTGTGCGCCCTGATCGGCGTCGCATTCGCGGCCGTGCACCAGGCGCTCGTGGCCGTGCTCGGCGGCGCGGGTCGCTGGGTCGCGGCGCTGATCGGCGCGATCGCGATCGCGACCGGCGTGGTCTCGACCATGCCGGGATGGCTCGGCGAGCTGGCGGACATCCTGCCCACCGCCCCCGCGTACCGCGCGCTCCTCGGCGCGGTCACGGACGCGGGCGGCACCGGCGCCGCGGTGACCGCGCTGCTGGTGTGGGCCGCGCTCGCGTTCATCGCCACGACGCTGGCCGTGGCGCGCCGCCGCACGATCCCCGCCCAGGCGCTGCTGGCCCAGCCCGCCTGATGCCGCGGGGGTCGTCCCCCTGCGCTTCGACTGGTCCCGGGCGACGAGACTGGTCCAGCCGAGACCAGTCTCGCCGCCGAAGACCAGTCGAAGCCGGTCGGGTCGCCACGACGCCGGAACGGCCCGGTCCTCGAGACGAGGGCCGGGCCGTTCGGGCATCGGGATCAGGCGGCGACGGCCACAGGGGGCGCCGCGGTGCGACGGTGCGCGTACTTCTTGAGCGCCACGACCGCGAGGGCCGACACGACGGTGCCCACGGCGATCGCGAGCAGGAAGCCCCAGATCGGATCGATCGCGAAGAACACGAACACGCCTCCGTGCGGAGCGCGCGATCCGACTCCCAGCAGCATGGTCAGGGCGCCCGTGACCGCGCCGCCGAGCATCGACGCCGGGATGACGCGCAGCGGGTCGGCCGCGGCGAACGGGATCGCGCCCTCCGAGATGAACGACGCGCCGAGCAGCCACGCGGCCTTGCCGTTCTCCTGCTCGACCGGCGTGAACGAGCCGCGCGCCAGCACGGTCGAGGCGAGCGCCATCGCGAGCGGGGGCACCATGCCCGCCGCCATCACGGTGGCCATGATCAGGTACGGCACCGTGTTGTCGGCCGCCGCGGCGCCGAGGCCCGCCACGGCGAACGCGTACGCGACCTTGTTGACCGGGCCACCCAGGTCGAAGCACATCATGAGGCCCAGCAGCACGCCCACGACCACGATGAGGCCGCTGTCGGCGAGGTTGTTCAGGCCGTCGGTCATGGCGGTCATGAGCGCCGCGATCGGCCAGCCGAGGAACAGGATCATCAGACCCGAAGCCACGATCGAGCCGACCAGCGGGATGATCACGACCGGCATCAGGCCGCGCAGCCAGCGCGGCACGTCGAAGCGGCCGAGCCACCACGCCACGAGACCCGCGAGCAGTCCGCCGACGATGCCGCCGAGGAAGCCCGCGCTCATCAGGACCGCGACCGAGCCGGCCACGAAGCCGGGAGCGATGCCGGGCCGGTCGGCGATCGCGAATGCGATGTACCCCGCCAGCGCCGCCACGAGGAAGCCCATCGAGACGCCGCCGATCGTGAAGAACACGGCGCCGAGGTACTGCAGCAGCCCGCCCTCGGGCAGGTTCCACAGGGCGTTCTCGAGCACGATCGCGTTGGCCGACTCGTTGATGTCGAAGCCGCCGAGCAGGAACCCGAGCGCGATCAGCAGACCGCCGCCCGCGACGAACGGGATCATGTACGAGACGCCCGTCAGCAGGATGCGCTTGATGCGCGCGCCGAACGACTCCACCGGCGCGCTGGCCGCGGCGGCCGTCTCGGCCGTGCCGCTCACCCGCTCGGCGGACGGATCCTTCGCGGCGGCCGCCGCGAGCGCGAGCAGCTCCGCCGGCTTCTCGATGCCCGCCTTGACCGTGCGCCGGATGACGGGCTTGCCCGCGAACCGCTGCGGCTCCCGCACGTCGACGTCGACCGCGAACACGACGGCGTCGGCCGAGGCGATCGTGTCGGCCGGGATCGGGGTGTAGCCGCTGGAGCCCTGGGTCTCGACGTGGAGCTCGACGCCGGCCTTGCGCGCGGCGGCGGCCAGTCCGTCGGCCGCCATGTAGGTGTGGGCGATGCCCGTCGCGCAGGCCGTGACCGCGACGATCCGCGCGGGGCGGCCGTCGACCAGGATCGCGTCGCCGGCGGCGGCCGCGGCCGGAGCCGGAGCCGGATCGACGGACGCCGACGCCTCGGCCGCCTCTTCCTCGCCGATCGCGCGGCGCACGATGCCGACCACCTCATCCGGCGTCGCGGCCGAACGCAGCGCGGCGAGGAACTCCTCGTCCATCAGGTTGCGCGCGAGCGACGAGAGCACCGCGAGGTGCTCCTCGGCCGCGGTGTCGGGCGCGGCGATCATGAACACGATGTCGCTCGGCTCGTCCTCGGCGCCGAAGTCGACCGGCGGGTTCAGGCGGGCGAACGCCAGCGACGCCTGCGACACGGCCGCGCTCTTGGCGTGCGGGATCGCGATGCCGCCGGGCAGGCCCGTGGCGTCCTGCTCCTCGCGGGCCCAGGCGGCGGCGAAGAGCTGTTCGGCGTCCGTCGCGCGGTCCTGCGCGACGAAGCGCTGCGACAGGGCGCGGAGCACCGCCTGCTTGTCCGGGCCGAGGTCCTCATCGAGGCTCACGAGCTGGGGGGTGATGGTGGACATGGTCTCCTCCTCGAGGCTGAGCGTCCGTGGTGCGCCGCGAGGCGGCGGGTGGATCGGGTGGGGGTGGATGCGGCGAGCCGCGGGTCAGGGAAGCCTCCGGACGGGGATGTCCCCGCCGGGCAGGTCGGCAGGCGTCGCGATGCGCGTGCCGGGAAGGGCGGCCGTGGCGGAGCCGTATCGGATGGCTGCGCGCAGCCGGCCGTCGGCGTCCTCTCCGGCGAGGTCGGCGAGCAGGAAGCCGGCGAGGGCGCTGTCGCCCGCTCCGACCGTGCTGCGCACATCGGTGGGCGGCGCCGCGGCGTGGTGGGCGCCCTCGGCGTCCACGAGCACCGCGCCGTCGCCGCCGAGCGTGACGAGGACCGCGCCGACGCGATGCGGCACGAGGGCCGAGGCGAGCCGGACGGCGTCCGCGACGGTGTCCTGGTCCGCCTCGCTCGAGGTCGCGAGACCCAGGCGTACCACGGCGTCGACGAGCTCCTCGTCGTTGGGCTTGATGAGGTCGACGCCGCCGCGCGCCAGCACCTCGGCGAGGGCCGGGCCTGACGTGTCGACCGCGATGCGCGGTGCGCGGGCGGCGCGCGTCCGCACGGCCTGGATGACCTCGACGTAGAAGTCGGCGGCGACGCCCGGCGGGAGCGAGCCGCACAGGGCGAGCCAGCGCGCGCCGTCGGCCGCCTCGACGACCGCGTCGATCAGGGCGGCCGCCTCGGCCGGCGCGAGCCCGGCGCCCGGCAGGTTGATCTTGGTGGTCTCGCCGTCGGGCGACGTGAGCGTGATGTTGGAGCGGGCGTGCCCCTCGATCGGCACCGCGCGCACGGGGAGCCCCGCGGTGTGCTCGCCGTAGGGGTCGTCGTCCGCGAGCGGCAGCACCGCGAGCGTCTCGGCGCCGGAGGCGACGACCACGCGCGACACGTTCACGCCCTTGCCGGCCGGATCAACGCTCGACGACTCCGCGGCCTGCACGGCCCCCGGCTCGAGCGGACCGGCCAGCTGGATCGTGCGGTCGAGCGACGGGTTGGCGGTCAGGGTGACGATCATGCGATCCACACCTCCACGTCGGCGTCCTCGAGGGCCGCGGCGAGCGCGCCGGAGGGCGCGCGGTCGGTCACCAGCAGATCGATCTCGTCCAGGCGCGCGAACCGCTGCAGCGACTCGTCGCCGAACTTGGACGCGTCCGCGAGCAGCACCACCCGCCGCGCGGAGCGGACGATCGCCCGCTTGACGTCGGCCTCGTCCGGGTCGGGGGTGCTCGCCCCGAAGGCGGCGCTCAGCCCGTTCGTGCCCACGAACGCGATGTCGGGGCGCATCGACTCGATGGCCTGCACGGTTCCCGCGCCCACCGCGGCGCCGGTGATTCCGCGCACGCGCCCGCCGATCGTGGTGAGGGGCACGCCTCCGCGCGTGGTGAGCAGCGCGGCGAGCACGGCGGAGTGGGTCACGACCTGGGCGTCGGGGCCGGCGAGCCGGTCGGACAGCAGCTCGGCGACCGCGCCGGTCGTGGTGCCCGCGTCCAGGAGCACGGATCCGCGGAAGTCGTCCGCCAGCGCCTCGACGGCCCGGCGGGCGATCGCGTGCTTGGCGGGGCCGCGCTGTCCGGCGCGCTCGCGCAGGTCGGCCTCGGCGGCGCTCCCCCGGTCGGCGGCGACGGCCCCGCCGTGCACGCGGCGCAGGACGCCGGCGCGCTCCAGCAGCGCGAGGTCGCGGCGCACGGTCTCGGTCGTGACGTCGAGCCGCTCCGCGAGGTCGGCGACGGCGACGCGCGCCTCGTCCCGCAGCACCTGCTCGATGAGCTCTCGTCGCTCCGTCGCGTACATGGCACCCTCCTTCGGATGCCCACAGACTACAACACAATCCCACAGAAACACAGATGTTGTTTTGCGCGCGGTCGCGCGACGACCAGCAGCAACCCCATGGTCGTTGAGCGGAGGCGAGGAACGAGCCGGAGTCGAAACGTGGCCGAGCCTCCCCGACCGGCCGGGTCACCTCAGCCCGTTTCGACTCCGCTTCGCTCCGCTCAACGACCGACACGAAACCGGTCATCTACCGTCGTGCGAGCGTCCCCGTGCGCTTCTCCATCCGTCGCATTCGCGACGGACGGAGCCTCGGCGCCGGGGACCCAGCGAGCGTGCCGCGAAGCGGCCGAACGCAGCGCGAAGCGGCCGAACGCAGCGCGAAGCGCTGCCGAACAGGTGCCGCTTGCGGCCCCGCAGCGTGCGATCGCTTCTGAAGAAGAAGTCCTTCTCAGCTCAGGCCGCTGTACGCGTGCAGGCCCTCGAAGAACATGTTCACGATCGTGAAGTTGAAGATCACGGCGGTGAAGCCGACGATCGAGAGCCAGGCCGAGCGGGTGCCGCGCCAGCCGCGCGTCGCGCGGGCGTGGATGTAGCCGGCGTAGAGCACCCAGATGATGAAGGTCCAGACTTCCTTAGTGTCGAAGCCCCAGTAGCGGCCCCACGCGTCCTGCGCCCAGATGGAGCCGGCGATGAGGGTGAACGTCCAGAAGATGAAGCCGATGATGGCGAAGCGGTAGGCCATCCCCTCGAGCGCCTCGGCGCTGGGGAGCGTGCGCAGGAACGAGCGCTGGGGCTCGGCGTCCTCCGCCTCGAGCGCGATCCGCTCGCGGCGGGCCTGCAGCAGCTGCAGCACCGAGAGCCCGAACGCGAGGGCGAGGAAGGCCGTGGCGAGCGACGCGACGAACACGTGGATGACGAGCCACACCGACTTGAGCGGATCCATGAGCGGCACGATCTGCACGTAGAACGACAGGGTCGCCGCCCCCAGCAGCACCGTGACGAGCCCCACCATGAAGGTGCCGAGGAAGCGCAGGTCGCGCCAGAACAGCACGCCCAGGTACACGGCCGTGATGAGCAGGGTGCCGGTCATCGCGAACTCGTACATGTTCGACCACGGCACGCGTCCCGCCGCGATCCCCCGCAGCACCGTGCCGCCGAGGTGGAACAGGAAGCCGAGCACCGTGAGCGAGGTGCCGATCCGGCCCATGACCATGCGCGGCTTCGCGGCGGCGGGCGCGTCCTGCGCGACGCCGTTCACGGTGGTCCCCGATCCGGCCCCGACCAGCACGCGCTCGCGCGCGGCATCCTGACGCTCGAGCGAGAGCTGCGAGCGGCGCGCCAGGTCGAACGCGTACGCGACGAACGCGAGGGCGTAGACCGAGATCGCCGTCCAGATCAGAAGAACCGAGATCTCGTCCAGCGAGAGCGCGTCAGGGTGCATGAGCCCGATTCTACGAGTGCCCGCTTCGCGCTCTCTGTGGGCGGGCCCTGTCCGCGGGGCCCGGGCCCCGGTAGCGTGCGGGCATGGCCATCGCGCTCGAGAACGTCGGCATCGCCGTCCGGGATCTGGAGGAGGCGATCGCCTTCTTCACGGACCTGGGCCTGGAGGTCGTCGGACGCGACACGGTCAGCGGTGAATGGACCGACACGGCCGTCGGGCTGGACGGCAACCACGCGCGCATCGTGATGCTGGCGACCCCCGACGGCCAGGGGCGCCTGGAGCTCTTCGAATACCTGCATCCCGAGGCGATCGAGACCGAGCCGACGCGCCCCAACGAGATCGGGATGCATCGCGTCGCGTTCTCGGTGGACGACCTCGACGCGTCGCTCGAGATCGCCGCGCGGCACGGATGCCACCCGCTGCGGGGCGTGGCCACGTATCGGGACCTCTACCGGCTGACCTACCTGCGAGGCCCGAGCGGCATCCTCGTGATGCTGGCCCAGGATCTGCGGAAAGGCTGACGCCTACGCGTCGTCGGCGCCGAGCGCGGCGCGGTGCTTGGTGCGCAGGTCCGCGATCGCGGTCGCGAGCGTCGGATCCTCGCCGCGCGCGAGCGCCGCGTACTCGAGCCGGATGCCCGCGTCGTCCGCGGTCGCCTTGACCCAGACGCGGCGGCGCGGCACGAACAGCGCGGTGAGCAGGCCGAGCATCGCGAGCACCGCGAACGCCAGCACGAAGATCGCGGACCCGTCGTGGTGCGTCTGCAGCGACACGAAGCGCTTGACCGATTCGGTGAGGCCCACCTGCGAGCGGTCGGCATCCGCCGGGGTCTCGTCCTCGAACGTGACCGTGCCGAGGCCGTTCGGCAGCTCGACGGTCTCCCCGGGCGCGAGCTCGAGCGAGTCGACGTCAGCCTCCGGGCCGGCGATCTGCTCCATGCCGCTCGGGTCGAGCTCGTACACCGAGCTGGGCACGCCGTCGTCGACCCCGAGGTCGCCGACGTACACGTTCAGGGTCAGCACGGGGTTGAGCAGCTCGCCGAATCCGGACGAGAAAGCGCCGCTCGCGAGCTGCATCTGGGTCGGGTAGAAGAAGCCGATCATGCCGACCTGCTCCGGCAGGCCGTCGGGGATCTTCACGACGCCGAGCGAGGTCATGTTGGCGTCCTGCGGCAGGAACGGCACGGGCTCGCTGTAGACCGTGGTGCCGTCGGGCGCCTTGACCGTGATGGTCGGCGCGTAGCCGTTGCCCAGCAGGTAGACCCGGTCGCCCGCGACGTCGAGCGGGTGGTTGACGCGGACGGCCTCCTGGCGCTCGGCGCCACCCGGCTCGACGACCGTGACGTTCGCCTGGAAGTCGCCCGCCTGGCCCGCGCCGCTGGTGCCGATGGGCTGGTACGTGACGTCGAACGAGTCCAGGCGCATGGCGTACGGCGTCAGGGCGTCGTCACCCACGAAGCGGCCGCGGTTCATGGACGAGTAGTCGACCAGCGAGTTGACCACGGACTGGCCCTCGATGATCACCTGCTGGCCCGTGTACGCGAAGCCCCCGCCCACCCCGACCGACACCAGCACGCCGACGAGGGACGCGTGGAACACGAGGTTGCCGGTCTCGCGCAGGTAGCCGCGCTCGGCCGAGACCGAGAACGCGCCTCGCCCGTCGTAGCGCTCGACCCGGTAGCCGCTCGAGCGCAGCTGCGCCTCGGCCAGGTCGACCGCGTGGGCCGCGTCGTCCGCGTCGCCGGCGATCCGGTCCTCGAGGTGGTCGTCGAGGCGCGCGAGCCGCGCCGGCGTGCGCGGCGGGCGCGAGCGCATCGCCTTCCAGTGGTGCTTGGTGCGCGGCAGGATGCAGCCCACGAGCGAGACGAACAGCAGCAGGTAGATCGCGGAGAACCAGGCCGACACGTAGACGTCGAACATCTGCATGGCGTCGAGGATCGGGAACAGGTCGGGGTTCTCCCGCTCCCACTGCCTCACGCCGTTGGGGTTGGCCATCCGCTGGGGGAAAATCGACCCGGGCACGGCCGCGATCGCGAGCAGCAGCAGGAGGACGAGCGCGGTGCGCATGCTGGTGAGCTGCCGCCAGCCCCAGCGCAGCCATCCGACGACGCCGAGCGCCGGCTGGTTCACGCCGGAGTCGGCGTCGCTCTCGACGTGGTCCGACGGGCGCAGGGGCTCGGATCCGTCCCGCGCGGCCTTCCGGGCGTCGGTCTGGTCAGAGAGGGAGCGGGACATTCGCGAACACCCCCTGCAGGCGGTTCATGATCATGGTCCACACGCCGGTCACCATGAGCACGCCCAGGATGACCAGCAGCACGCCGCCGACGATGTTGACGACGCGCACGTGGCGGCGCAGGAACGCGAGCGACCGGGTGGCCCAGCCGAAGCCGAGCGCGACCAGCAGGAACGGGATGCCGAGGCCGAGCGAGTACGCCAGCCCCAGCAGGGTCGCGCGGCCGGCGTCGCCCTGGTCGTACGAGATCGCGAGGATCGCGGTCAGGGTCGGGCCGATGCAGGGCGCCCAGCCGAGGCCCAGGGCGACGCCGAGCAGTGGCGCCCCGACGAGCCCCAGGTCGCCCTTCAGGTGGAGCTTGGCCGTGCGCTGCGCGAAGCCGAAGAAGCCGATGAAGACGAGGCCCAGCAGGATGATCAGGACGCCGAGCACGCGCGTGATCGCGTCGCCGTAGAGCAGCGAGAACCGCTGCGTCGCGCCGCCCGCGATGCCGCCGAGCACGATGATCGTGACGAACACGAGCGTGAACCCGGCGATGAACAGCAGCACGCCGCCCAGCAGCCGGCCGCGTCCGGCGGGCGCCTCGGTGCCCTTGGGCGAGACGGCGCCGCCGATGAAGCCGAGGTAGCCCGGCACGAGCGGCAGCACGCACGGCGAGAGGAACGAGATCAGGCCCGCCAGAAGCGCGATCGGGATCGCCGCCCACAGCGCGCCGTCGAAGACGACGGAGCCCGGGTTCATCCGCGGCCCGTCGTGGAGGTCACGCGCTCTCCTCCAGCGTCTCCCGCACGAGGGTCGACAGGATCGAGGCGCCCTCCAGCTGGCCGATGATGCGCGCGGCGACGCGGCCCTCGCGGTCGAGCACGAGCGTGACGGGCGTGGCGTTGACGGGCGTGGCCGCGACGAACGCGAGCTTCACGGCGCCGTCGTGCACGTCGATGATGCTGGGGTACGTGACGCCGTGCTTCTCGGCGAACGAGATCGCCTGGTCGGCCTGATCGCGGGTGTTGATGCCCACGAAGCGCACGCCCTCGGCCTGGTACTCCTGCCACACGGACTCGAGGTCGGCGGCCTCGGCGCGGCACGGGTCGCACTGGGCGTACCAGAAGTTGACGACGGTGACCTCGCCCGCGGTGTCGTCGCTCGACAGCGGCTCCCCGGTCTCGGTGACGCCCGCCCACTCCACGGGCTCGCCGCGGTCGGCCTCATCGATCGAGGTCACGGCGAATTCTCCGGCGACGTAACCGGTGTTCGCGCCGTTCAGGTACTGCTCGCTCACGGGATCCGGAGCGCACGCGGCGAGCGCGAACGCGAGCCCGGCGACGGCCAGCCCCGCGACCACCCGGCGCGCACCGCGCACGCGGGGCGAGACGCTCAGAACGGGGACGAAAGGCACGCCCCCAATCCTACGTTCGCGGTTATGCGGCGGCTGTGCGCCAGCCGAAAGCGGCTCAGCCCGTTTCGACTCCGCTTCGCTCCGCTCGACGACCGGCATCTTCCCCGTGGTCGTTGAGCGGAGGCGCGCCAGCGCCGGAGTCGAAACGTGGGGCGAGCCTCACCCGAGCTCGACGAAGTCGCCGACCCGCTTGTCCTCGGGCACGTCCGTCAGCGCGGCGTAGTGCAGCGTCGCGCTCAATCCCGCGATGCCCGCCTTCACCGGCAGGCTGCTGCACGCGCGCACCCACTCCTCGTCCGAGATGTAGATGATCAGGCAGTCGGGCGCGGTGCGGTCCTCCGACTCCGCCGCGTAGTACTGGTTGCCGTCGGCGTCCTCACCGAGGTGCCGCACCGAGTCGGGCAGGAGCCCGGCCGTGTCGACGACCTCCGGCAGCACGTCACCGGTCGGCGGAGCAGAGAACGGACCGCGCGGCTCCGCCATGCATCCCGCGAGGGCGAGTGCGCTGGAGACGATCGCAACGACCGCCGCGAGCCGGATCATTCGCGTCATGGCCCGACGCTATCGGCGCCGCTCACGCGGCGCCAGCATTCAGACCGCGCCGACGTCGACCGCGTCCTGCAGCGGGGCGGGCTCGGCGTACGCGACCTCGCGCCAGACGTCGCCGTGGCGCTCGAACGACGTGACGCTCGAGAGCGCGCAGCGGCGGGTGCGCGGGTCATGCGGCAGAGGCAGTCCGGCGACCGAGAGGTGCGTGAGCCAGATGGGCGCCTGGTGCGAGACGATCACGACGTCGCCCGAGTCCGTGCCGTGCCACGCCTCGTCGAGCGCCGCGTGCATCCGGTCGACGACCTGGGAGTACGGCTCACCCCAGCTGGGGAGCGACGGGCGGCGCAGGTGGTGCCAGTTCCACGGCTTGCGCAGCGCGCGGCTCATCCGCATGCCCGCGAAGACGTTGGTCGGCTCGATCACGCGCTCCTCGAGCCGCACCTCGAGCCCCAGCAGCTCGGCGAGCGGCTCCGAGGACTCCTGCGTGCGCTGCAGGGGCGAGCTCAGCAGCGCCGAGACCGGCCGGTCGAGCGACAGGATGTGCTCCGCCGCCGCGCGCGCCATCCGGCGCCCGTCGTCGCTCAGGCGGAAGCCGGGCAGCCGCTCGTAGAGCACGCGATCGGGGTTGTAGACCTCGCCGTGACGCACGAGGTGGATCCGTTCGGCCGTCACGTGCCCCATCCTACGGAAGCCGCGCGCGGCCCTCTCCGACGTGCGCCGGAGCGCCGCCGGGCCCACCCCGGGCACCCCGGATACCGTGGGCGCGTGATCAGTCGCCCGCGCCGGATCGGTCGCCGCCTCGCGGCGGGCGCGATCGCGGCCGCCGTGGCGCTGTCCCTCACCGCGTGCGTCGCGGAGCCCTCCGAGGGCGAAGCGCAGCGCGACCCGGCCCCGTCCTTCGCCGACGCGCGCACGACGCAGGTCGACGCCGAGGGCGCGCGCTGGAGCGCGGCCGGCGTCGCGATCGACGTGCCCGGCGGCGCCGTGCGCACGAACGTCGCCAACGTCACGGTCGGCGCACGGATCGGCGAGGCCGACTCCGGGATCGCGCGCGAGGTCTTCGGCACGCCCGTCCGGCTGGAGTCGGCCGGCGCCTTCGCCGATCCGATCACCGTCACGTGGGATCTGTCGACCCTGCCGGCCGAGGCCGCGGCGAGCGCGTCGCTCGTGCGCTGGGATCCCGACCTGCGCGTGTGGGCGCCCGAGCCCGGCGCCGTGGTCGAGGGCGGCCGCCTGACCGCCGGGATCACGCAGCCGGGGACCGTCGCGTGGGCCGCGGCCTCCGTGCAGAACGCCACGGCGCCGACTCCCGCGGCGGACCTGCCCGCGTGCGGCGACGCCGAGCTGCCCGGCTGGGTCGCGACCTACGCCGATCCGGATGCCGAGCGCCCCGAGTCGGCGATCACTGCCTGCGTCGAGACCCACCGGTCGGATGTGCTGACGGTGCGCACGCGGAGCCGGGACGACGTGCCGCGGGCGCTCACGCTCACGGGCGAGGCCGCCTTCGACTGGGTCACGCGCGAGCGCGGCGGATCGCGGTTCTGGGCGCTGGCCGCGACCCTGGTGGACGACGAGCGCACCGCGCTGCTGCCTCCGGGCGGCGGCGTCGACGTGGGCCTGAGCGAGCCCGACGGCGGCGCGCACCGCGCGGTCGCGCGCGTGGACGTCCGCACGGCTGCGCTGGATCTGCTCGCCGCGTTCGCGCGACGCGTCTCGCTGGGCGAGGTCCCGGACGCGTCCACGACGGGCCTGCTGTCCCACCTGTTCCGCTGCGCCACCGCCGGGGGCGGGGAGGTGCAGGACGCGTCGGCGGTCGCGGCGCTGGGCGCCGCGCTCACGACGTGCGCGCAGCAGGTGCCGGGTGCGGGCGAGGCCTCGACCGCGGCCGAGGTACAGGGCCGCCGCGCGGCCGAGGCCGCGGCGCGCATCGGCGCATCCGGCGCCTTCGAGGAGCTGGCGGAGGCGCGCTCGGAGGCGCTCGTGGCGGCCGCCGCGGCGCCTGCGGGCGGCGCATCCTGGACCGTGCTGGGCGGATCCGACCCGGCCGTGCTCGGCGCGTGGGAGCCGACGTGCGACGACGCCGAGGCGGATGCCGCCGCGCTCTTCGCGAACCTGGCGGGTGCGCCGGAGTTCGCGGGCACCGACGGCTCGCTCGCGACCCACCCCGGATGGCCGACGGCGACGGTCGCGGCGGTCGCGCCCTTCGCATCCTGCTCCCCCGACGACCGCGCCCGCTTCGCGGCGCAGCTGCCCGACCAGTGGGCGGATCCGGAGGCCGCCCGCCTCGCGGTCGACGCGCTCGCCGGCCTCGGGCTCTCGCTGCTGTCGTGCGACGACATCTACGAGCTCGCGGCTCCGCTGGCCGAGGGCTTCCACGGCCTGCGCGGCATCACCGCCTCGGGCACCGGCCGCGTGGCGTGCGGCTGGGCGAGCGAGCGCGGCAAGGCCGTCACCGACCCGGGCATCCGGTCCCGCGTGCAGGTGTGGGTGTCGCGCGAGAGCGCCGACGCCGAGGAGGTCGCGCAGCGCCGCTCCGAGGCCGAGAAGACGGAGCTGGGCGGCGTGCAGCGCTCGGACATCCTGGACGGCGCCGGCGGATTCGTGGTCGGCGCGTACGTGCCCACGGGCCTCGAGCTCGAGTCCTGGCTCCCCGGCTACCGCATCGTGGTCACGACGACGAGCACCGACGACCCGGCGCAGTGGCGCATGCGCGAGGGCGTCGAGGCCGTCGAGCGCATCGCCGCGGCGCTCACCGCCGACTGAAAGGGCTTGCCCCGAGTTGTCGCCACGTGGCGGCGACTCGGGGCAACGGCAGGTCAGTCGGCGCGGTTCTCGGCGCGCAGCGCGCGGACGCGGGCCACGACGAACCAGGCCACGGCCACGATCACGACCGCGATCACGATGTTCTGGAACACGTCCATGTACTGCTCGACGATGTGCCAGGCCTCGCCGAGGTACCAGCCGACCAGGATGAAGATCGTGTTCCAGATCAGGCTGCCCGCGCCCGTGAAGAGCACGAAGCGCCACAGCGGCATGTGCACGACGCCGGCCGGGATGGAGATCAGGCTGCGGAAGATCGGGATGAACCGGCCGAAGAACACCGCGGCCCCGCCGTGGCGGTGGAACCACGCCACCGTGCGGTCGACGTCCTCGACCTTCATGAGCGGGAGGCGGTCGGCGATCCGGCGCAGGCGCTCGAGGCCGAACCACGCGCCGATGCCGTAGAGCACGAGCGCGCCCACGATCGATCCGACCGTGGTCCACAGGATGGCCTCCCACAGCGCGAACGAGCCCCGGGACGCCGCCAGGCCCGCCATCGGCAGGATGGCCTCGCTGGGCAGCGGCGGGAACAGGTTCTCGGCTGCGATCGCGACGCCGGCGCCGTAGGGGCCGATCACGTCCATCAGGGAGACGACGAAGTCGACGAGCGACCCCAGCCAGGAGCCGTCGGTCGTGGTCTCGGTCGTCGTCATCATGTGGCGGCATCCTCCGGTCGGGGCACGATCCCTCTGACGCTATCGAGCGGAGGTGTCCGGATCCTGGGTGCGGGCCCCCGGATCCGCTTCCGGCTGTCCCGAACCGCCGCGATCCGCCGCGGAAAACCGCACCGCCTAGACTTGTCGGGTTCCGTCACGCCCCAGGAGGATCCTGAAGTGCTTCGCACCCACACCGCCGGCTCGCTGCGAGCCGAGCACATCGGTCAGACCGTCACCCTCACGGGCTGGGTCGACCGCCGACGCGATCACGGCGGGGTGGCGTTCATCGATCTGCGCGACGCGTCGGGCATCTCGCAGGTCGTGATCCGCGACGAGTCCGTGGCGCATCCGCTGCGCAGCGAGTTCGTGCTGAAGGTCACCGGCGAGGTGTCGAAGCGCCCCGCGGGCAACGAGAACCCGAACCTGCCGACCGGCGAGATCGAGCTCATCGCGAGCGACGTCGAGGTGCTCAACGAGTCCGCGCCGCTGCCGTTCCAGGTCTCGAGCGGCCTGGCCGACGCCGACCCGATCGGCGAGGAGGCGCGCCTCAAGCACCGCTACCTCGACCTGCGCCGCCAGGGCCCGGCGCACGCGATCCGCCTGCGCTCGCAGGTGTACAAGGCCATCCGCGACGTCCTGCACGCCCGCGAGTTCGTCGAGGTCGAGACCCCGACCCTGACCCGCTCGACGCCCGAGGGCGCCCGCGACTTCCTGGTGCCGGCGCGCCTGCACCCGGGCAGCTGGTACGCGCTGCCGCAGAGCCCCCAGCTGTTCAAGCAGCTGCTCATGGTGGGCGGCGTCGAGAAGTACTTCCAGATCGCGCGCTGCTACCGCGACGAGGACTTCCGCGCCGACCGTCAGCCCGAGTTCACGCAGCTCGACATCGAGATGAGCTTCGTGGACCAGGAGGACGTCATCGAGATGATGGAGGACGTCATCCGGGCCATGTGGGCCACGATCGGCGTCGAGGTGCAGACCCCGCTCCCCCGCATCACGTACGCGGACGCCATGGCGAAGTACGGCTCGGACAAGCCCGACCTGCGCTTCGGCCTGGAGCTGGTCGAGGCGACCGAGTACTTCACCGACACCCCGTTCCGCGTCTTCCAGTCCGAGTACGTCGGCGCGGTGCTGATGCCGGGCGGCGCGAGCCAGCCTCGCAAGACGCTCGACGCGTGGCAGGAGTGGGCCAAGCAGCGCGGCGCCCGCGGCCTCGCGTACGTCCTGTTCAACGAGGACGGCACGCTCGGCGGCCCGGTCGCCAAGAACCTGTCCGAGGCCGAGCAGGCGGGCCTGGCCGAGCTCGTGGGCGCCCAGCCCGGCGACTGCGCGTTCTTCGCGGCCGGCACGACCAAGGCCTCGCGCGCGCTGCTCGGCGCCGCGCGCGTCGAGATCGGCCGCCGCCTGGGCCTGATGGACCCCGACACCTTCGCGTTCACGTGGGTCGTCGACGCCCCGATGTTCGAGCCCGCGGGCGACGCTGTCGCATCGGGCGACGTCGCGGTCGGCGCCGGCGAGTGGACGGCCGTGCACCACGCGTTCACGGGCCCCAAGCCCGAGTTCGAGGACACGTTCGACACGGACCCCGGATCGGCTCTCGCCTACGCGTACGACATCGTCTGCAACGGCTCGGAGCTCGGCGGCGGATCCATCCGCATCCACCGCGAGGACGTGCAGAAGCGCGTCTTCAAGGTGATTGGCATCGACGAGGAGCAGGCGCAGGAGAAGTTCGGCTTCCTGCTCGAGGCCTTCAAGTTCGGCGCCCCGCCGCACGGCGGCATCGCGCTCGGCATGGACCGCGTGCTGCAGCACCTGACCAAGACCGACTCGATCCGCGAGGTCATCGCGTTCCCGAAGTCGGGCGGCGGCTTCGACCCGCTCACGGAGGCGCCCGCGCCGATCACGCCGCAGCAGCGCGCCGAGGCCGGCGTGGACGCCGTGCCTGAGCCCGCCGAGGCCTGAGCCCCCCGGGACTGACCGCGGTCAGTCCCGGATGGGCTCGCCCGCGGGATCGAGGACCCACCAGACCTCGTCGACGCCCTGGCCGTTCGTATCGCCGGCCGCCTGATCGCCCGCGAAGTAGTACAGCGGCCAGCCGTTCAGGGTGAGCTGCGGCTCGCCGTCGACGCCGGTGATGGTGCCGACCTCGCCGGTCACGCCCTCGGCCTCGACGTCCTCGCCGCCGGGCACGGGCGGCCAGTTCTCCAGGCACTGGCCCTCGCACGTCGAGACGCCCGCACCCTGCTCGTCGCTGTCGAACTGGTAGACGACCTTGCCGTCGCCGTCCACGACGATCGTGCCGAGGTCGGTCTCGGCGGTGGTGAGCGACACCGCGCCCATCGTGCCGGTCTCGCCGCCGTCGGAGCCGTACGGATCCGTCCCGGGCGACATCGGCCCGTCGCCCGTGCCACCGCCGCATCCGGCCAGCGCGGTCGCGAGCGCCGTCGCGCCCAGCAGCACCGCCGCGGCGCGGCGGCTGAACCTCGTCCTCATGATGTGCTCCCCTGGTCGGAGTCGACCCCTCGGGGTCGCGGGCCGCGAAGACGGTCCGACGGGAACACGAGCCGCGGGGTCCCCGGCGTTCACCCCTCGCGCGGAACCGGGACGCTCATCAGGATGTCGCCGCCCTCCGCGCGGACGGCCAGGCTCGCGATCCGCTCGACCGGGAGCGAGGTCGCGGCCTCGAGCTCGACCGCGCGGCCCGGCATCGCGCCCCACGTGGACACCTGCTCCGAGCGCCCGTCCACGTCGGTCACGACGAGCGCGTAGCCGGCGCCGGCGCCATAGCCGTATCCGGCGTCCGGGTACTCGCACCGGATGACCAGCCGCGTGCCCCACGCGACGGGCTCGAGCCCGACCTCGACCGACATCGCGGCCGACTCCAGGGCGACCGTGACGTCCGGCTCGTCCGGCGCCTCCATCGCCGCGGGCACCCCGATCGCGAGTGCGAGCGCGACCGCGGCGGCCGCCGCCCATCCGGCGATCCGCGCGCGGACGCCGCGCACGCGGCGCCGCTCCCGCTCCCGCATGCGATCGAGGAGGTCGGCGGGAGGGGCGGGCGGCGCGGCGTCGGGTGCGCCCGCCCGTGCCAGAAGGCCGGGTATGGGCACGAGCTCCCCGACGGCTGCGCGGCACCGCGCGCACTCCTCGAGGTGCGCCTCGAACCGGCGCCGGTCGGCGGGAGTCAGAGCGCCGAGCACGTACGCGGCGTCCCATTCGGCGAGCGCGTCGTGGTCGCTCATCGCGTCACGCCCCTCTCCTGGAACGCCAGCCGCAGCGCGCGCAGCCCGTAGTGCAGCCGCGACTTCACCGTCCCCTCGGCGATCTGCAGCTCGCGCGCGAGCTCCGCGGTGCTCCGCCCGCCGAAGTACGCACGCACGATGACCTCCCGGTGGTGCTCGTGCAGCGACGCGAGCGCGTCCTGCAGCAGGATCGCGTCCAGCAGCTCCTCCGTGCGGTCCTCGACGGCCTCGTCGGCCGGCTCGTCCTGGGTCTGCTCGTGCCGGCGGCGCGCGCTGCGCGCCTGGTCGATCACGAGGTGCCGCGCGACCGTGAACAGCCAGCCGCTCAGCTGATCCGGGTCCTCGTCGAGGATGCCGGGCGTGCGCCAGGCCCGCAGGAGCGTCTCCTGCACGACGTCGTCCGCGTCGGCCGGACGGCCGGTCAGGGCCACGACGTACCGCCAGATCGCGCCCGCGTGGCGGTCGTGCAGCTCCCGCAGGGCCGCGTCCCGGCCGCGGTCCGCCCGCCTCGGCTGCGCCGTCATCGGCCACGCGCTCCGCCCTCGGGGCCGATCGTCCATGCCGTGCACACGTCGCCGGCGCCCGTCAGGTTCATTGTGGTCACTGCGTGAACCGCGCGACACCCGGTCGCGTGGTCCCGGCATGGAGATCCAGGGGCTCCCGGCGCACCCGCTCGTGGTGCACCTCGTCGTGGTGCTGATCCCGCTGACGGCGCTCGCGCTGATCCTCGCGCAGCTGTGGCCGGCCGCGCGGCGGCGGCTGGGCCTCGTGCCGCTGATCGCGGCGGTCGCGGTCGCGGCGCTCGTGCCCTTCACGATCGCGGCCGGGGAGGCGCTGGCGGCCGTCGTCGGCCCGCTCCCGGATGTGCAGGCGCACGAGGCGCGCGGACGCGCCGTTCAGCCCTGGGCGCTCGCGCTGCCCGTCGTGGCGGCGGGTCAGTGGGCGTGGTTCCGCCGGGGTCGCGACCGCATCCGGCGAGACGGCGCCGCGCGGGCGATCACGCTCGGGATCGGCGCCGCGGTCCTGGTCGTCGCAGTCGGCGTGGTCGTGGCCGTGGTGCTCGCGGGCGAATCGGGTGCCCGCGCGGTGTGGGGCGGGCTGCTGGGCTGAGCCGGCGTCAGATCTCGACGTCGATCGCCGCGCGCCCCGATCGGATGGTGCCGATGTACTCGGCCGCCTTCACGTGGGCCGGGTGCGTGCCGTACGCCTCGAGCGCGGCGAGGTCGTCGAAGTCGGCGACGAGCGCGAAGTCCATGTTCTGACCCTCGAACGCGACGTTGCGCGACACGTCCATGGCGCGCAGGCCGGGCACGACGCCGACGAGCGCCTCCAGCTGCGCCTTGGCCTCGGCGACCTGCGCGTCCTTCTCGGCGGGGTCGGTGGCGGTCAGCTGGAACATGACGATGTGGCGGAGCATCCGGGAATCCTTCGGGGAAGAGGGTCGTGGGTCAGGCGGTCGGGACGGCGTCGATCAGCGCGGCGCGCAGGCGCTCGGGCGCGACGCGCCAGTGGCCGTGCAGGCGGTCGTCGATCAGCACGACCGGGATCTTCTCCCACCACAGGTCGTACAGAGCGGGGTCGTCCTGGATGGACGCCTCGCGCACCTCGACGGCGTCGGCGACGGGATCGGGGAGGTCGGCCAGCACCTGATCGACCACCTCGCGCGCGACGTCGCACAGGTGGCAGTCGGGCTTGCCGATCAGCGTGAGCGTCGTCACGTGAGCGGGGCTCAGAGCTCGACCGGGTAGCCGGCCTCGCGCCAGGCGCTCGTGCCGCCCGCGACGTTGGTGACCTCGTAGCCGCGCTCGCTGAGCGCCTCGACCACGCGACCGGAGCGGCCGCCGAGTTCGCAGATCACGTCGAAGGGCTCGGCCGGGAGGTCCCCGATCCGCTCGCCCAGCTGCGACATGGGGATGTTCACGGCGCCGGGCACGTGACCGGCCTCGTACTCGTGCACCTCGCGCACGTCCACCAGCGGGACGTCCTTGCGGTCGTGGAGCTCCTGGACCGAGATCTCGTTCATGCGTCCATTATCGACGCCGCACGGGGCCGGGGCGTCCGGCCGGATCAGACTGCGGTGATCCGGCGCCCGGGAAACCAGAAACGCCGGCCCGAAACGGGACCGGCGTCAGTGGTTGCAGTCGCTTACTTCTTGTTGCGACGCTGGTGGCGAGTCTTGCGAAGCAGCTTGCGGTGCTTCTTCTTCGCCATGCGCTTGCGGCGCTTCTTGATGACAGAACCCACGGAAACCTCACAATGTCAGGGGGTTGGACGCCGAGCCGCGGCGTCCGGGAACGGGCACAGCAGAAGCGTGCCTTCGGGACAGCTTACCGTATGCGGCGAGCGCGCCCTGCGGGCGTCAGCCCGCGTCGGCGATGGGACGCTGCAGGGCGGCCGTCACGGCCGACTCGGGCACGCGGTAGCTCCGGCCGAAGCGCACGGCGGGGAGCTCGCCCGAATGGACGAGCCGGTAGACCGTCATCTTCGACACGCGCATGATCTCGGCGACCTCGGCGACGGTCAGGAACCGCACATCCGGCATCTCGGGCACGGAGCCTCCCCCTCTTCAACTGACGTTCACTTTAGGGGCATCCCGGGTCTGGTGTAAACCCGAGGTGCCCCTGTGACCCGTGTGACGGTTGGCGAGGCGCCCGCGGCTCAGCGGACGAGTCCTCGGAGCGCCTCGAGCCAGGCCAAGATCACGGGATTCGAGAGCGATGCGGCCCACACGAGCGGGATCGCGGCCGCGGCGACGACGGTCGTCATCACGCGGCCCAGCGCGTCCGGCGCGGGCCGCACGAACATCACCACGAGCGTGAGCAGCATGAGCCAGATGCCGCCGTCCGTCGGGTCCTCGCCCACCCCAGCACGATCGCGACGTAGTGCACGACGATCGCCACCACGCTGAAGACGATGGACCTGGCCCGCCCGTGCGTGATCGCCAGCACCCACGCGAAGACGAGCCCGATCATCAGCAGGAGTCCCTGCGGGCCGGTCAGGTCCGCGACGACCTCCCGCATGCGGTCGCCGGCGCCGTCGAGCACCGCGGCGACGTCGGCGGCCGTGAGCCCGCCGAAGGCCCACTGCAGGAACGCGAACGTCGCGAACGCGCCGATCGTGGGGAACGTCGCCACCAGCACGCTGGCCCGTCGCCGGCCCGGCCGCTCCAGATCGTCGGGCAGATAGAACATCGCGGCGATGCCGGCGATCGCCACGAGCGCGACGCCCAGCGGATCCGTCAGCGCCGCCATCATCAGCAGGATCCCGGCCCGGAAGCCGTCGCGCGTCGACGCCCAGTAGAGGAACCGCACGGTCTCCCCCACCCCGAGCGCGAAGAAGCCGATGCTGAGGAACAGCAGCGAGTCGCGCGTGATCAGCTGGACGCCGAACGGGTTGAACGCGATCGCGAGCAGGAACAGCACGCGGGTGGGCAGCGCGAGCCCGCGCTGCACCATGGCCTCGGCGATCTTCTGCAGGAAGAAGCCCGCGGCCAGCGCGCCCAGCAGGCTCAGCCCGAGCGCGCCGAGCGGCAGGATGCGCGCGACGACCGTGGCCAGCAGGGTGCCGACCGGCGGGTACAGGTCGCGCACCCAGCCGACGTCCGCGCGCGGACGGTCGTGAATCCCGAGTCAGTCGTCACTCTCGCCATTCTGCCCACGATCCGACGCGGTCGGCCAGGACTTCACAGGCTCGTCATATTCCGACGCGCGCGCAGAACGAGAGCGCACCGCCTCCCCCGAGTGCGGTGCGCTCTCCCGATGGCATGAGAGCCCGGGATCTATGCCCCGAGGCGCTTGAGCGCGGACTGCACGACGACCTTCGCCGACGCGGCGGCGCGGCCGACGGCCTCGGCGGCGCGGGCGGCGGGCTCGGGCAGCTGGTGCGCGCTGAAGTCGACGACGTCCTCGTAGTCGCCCTCCTCGACGAAGAAGGGGACGAGCCAGTCGTCGACGGCCTCGAGCGGCGCGGGCGACAGGCTGTAGTAGCGGTGCTGGCCCTCCTCGCGCACGGACACGAGCTCGGCCTCGCGCAGCACCTTGAGGTGCTTCGAGACCGTGGGCTGGCTGACGCCGAGCGCGGCGACGATCTGCGACACGCTCGTGCCTGCATCCCCCTCCGACGATCGGCTCAGCAGCAGCTGCAGGATCTCGCGCCTCGTGCCGTCCGCGATCACGTCGAAGATGTCCGCCATGTGGCTAGGGTAGCCGCGCAGGCACCGGAGTACCATGTCACAGTCCCGGCAGGCCGGGGTCGGATTCGGGATCGAGGGGGCAGACGATGACGGCGATCGCGTCGTCCGTGCCCCGCGAGGCATGGAACCGCTTCTGGGATCGCGTCGGCGACTTCTTCCGAGACTTCGCGACGTCGTCGCCGTCGCGGTTCGCGATCCTCGTGTTCGTCTCGCTCATCCTGATCTTCACGGGCCTGCTGTCGCTGCCGATCGCGGCGGCTGCGGGTGAGCGGACCCGGTTCGCGGATGCGCTCTTCACCGCCGTGTCGACCATCTGCGTGACCGGCCTCACGACGGTCGACATGGCCGCGCACTGGTCGGTGTTCGGCAAGGTCGTGATCTTCGTCGGTGTCAACATCGGCGGGATGGGCGCGCTGACGCTCGCCTCCATGCTGGGGCTCATCGTGTCCAAGAGGCTGGGCCTGCGGGCCAAGCTCATCGCGGCCGGCGATACGAACCCGCTGCGCTCCCACGGCGGGCCCGTGAGCGAGAGCCAGGCCGTGCGGCTCGGCGAGGTCGGCCAGCTGCTCCGGACCGTCGCTCTCTCGACGATCATCATCGAGGCCGCAGTCGCGGTGCTCCTCTACCTGCCGATCGTCCGCGCGGGCTACGGCTGGATGGACGCACTGTGGATCGCACCCGAGTACGCGGCCATGGCGTTCACGAACACCGGGTTCACGCTCAACGACCGCGGCCTGGAGGCATTCCAGTACGACTACTTCTTCATGACGGTGCTGATGGCGGGAGTCTTCCTCGGGAGCATCGGCTTCCCGGTGATCTACGCGCTCTCCAAGCAGCTGACCGCTCCCGGCCGCTGGCCGCTGCACGCCAAGCTGACGCTCGTGACCACGGTCATCCTGTTCGTGCTCGGCGCGGCCGCCTTCCTCGCCCTCGAGTACGAGAACCCCGGCACGTTCGGCACGCGCGACGCGTGGGACACGACGTTCCAGGCATTCTTCCTCTCGGCGATGACGCGTTCGGGCGGGTTCTCCGTGATCGACATCGGGGAGCTCAACGGCTCTTCCCTGGTGGTCGGCTCGATGCTGATGTTCGTGGGCGGCGGCTCCGCGTCGACGGGCGGCGGCATCAAGGTCACGACGCTCGCGGTGCTGGCGCTGGCCGTGTGGTCGGAGGCGAAGGGCCGCTCGAGCGTCGAGGCGTTCGGCCGACGGATCCCGAGCGACGTGCAGCGCGTCGCGGTCGCGGTCCTCGCGTGGGGCGCGACGATCGTCGCGCTCGCGACGATCGTCATCGCTCAGATCACGAAGGCGCCGATCGCCGAGGTGCTGTTCGACGTGATCTCGGGGTTCGCGACCGTGGGCCTCTCGACGGGACTCACGGCCGAGCTGCCGGACTCCGCGCTGTACGTGCTGGCCCTGACGATCTTCATGGGGCGCGTTGGTACAGTCACTCTCGCCGCGGCGGTCGCCGCGACGTCCCGCTCGCAGCTCTACGCGCTGCCCGTCGAGAGGCCGATCGTTGGTTGAGCAGATCCGCAGCGACGCGCCCGTGCTCGTGATCGGACTCGGGCGCTTCGGCGCCGCGTGCGCCGGCGAGCTCGACCGACTGGATCGCGACGTGCTCGCGATCGACGAGGACCTCGGCCTCGTGCAGAAGTGGTCAGAGCGCGTGACCCACACGGTCCAGGCCGACGCGCGCAACATCGACGCGCTCAAGCAGATCGGCGCGCAGGACTTCCAGGTCGCGGTCGTGGCGGTCGGCTCCTCGATCGAGGCGTCCGTCCTGATCACGGCGAACCTCGTCGACCTCAAGGTGCCGCAGATCTGGGCGAAGGCGGTCTCGCAGTCGCACGGCAAGATCCTCGCCCGCGTCGGCGCGAACCACGTGATCTACCCCGAGCGCGAGGCGGGCGAGCGCGTCGCGCACCTCGTGAGCGGCCGGATGCTCGACTTCATCCGCTTCGACGACGACTTCGTGCTCGCGAAGATGTACCCGCCGAAGTTCGTGCGCGGCATCGGCCTGAACGAGTCGGGCGTGCGGTCGAAGTACAACGTCACGGTCGTGGGCGTGAAGAGCCCCGGCAAGCCGTTCCGCTATGCGGAGGCCACGACGGTCGTCACCAACCATGACCTGATCATCGTGTCGGGCACCAACGTCGACGTGGAGCGCTTCGCAGCCCTCGACCGCTGACAGCTCCCCTCACCGCAGCTGCGCGAACGCCTCGACCCGGTTGGTCGGACCCACGACCAGCACCACGTCGCCGTCGCGCAGCACGGTGTCGGCCTCGGCGTTGCGCCACTCGCCGCGGCCGGGCTTGTATGCCGCGATCGTCACGCCGTGCTTGGCGCGCACCCCTCCCTCCGTGAGGGTGATGCCGTGCAGGTGCGACGGCGCAACGGTCTTGACGATCGCATAGCCCGGATCGATCTCGAGGTAGTCCGCCGCGGCGCCGCGCACCAGGTGCGCGACCCGGCGGCCCATGTCCTTCTCGGGGTAGACCACCTTGTGCACGCCGAGCTGCTCGAGGATGAGCCCATGCTGCTCGTCGACGGCCTTGGCCCAGATCACCGGCACCTGCATCTGCAGCAGCAGGGAGGCGGTCAGGATGGACGCCTTGATGTCGGTGCCGATCGCGACCACGACGCGGTCGAAGTCGCCGATGGCGAGCTGCTGCAGCACCTCGAGCTTCGTCGAGTCGGCGCGCACCACCTGGGTGAGCTCGCCGTTGAGCGACTGCACGAGCTCCTCGTCGGAGTCGATGCCGAGCACCTCGGTGCCCGAGGCCATCAGCTCGAGCGCCAGCGACGACCCGAAGCGGCCGAGCCCGATCACGGCGACGGAGTCGGCCTCGGCGATGCGGCGCGCGTCCTCGCCGAACGACAGGAACTTGACCACGAGGGATCCTTTCGATGCGTGCGGATCAGCCGATCGCCGGCCGTTCCTTGGGGAGTTCGTAGGGGGCGTGGCGCTCGCGCAGCGCGAGGGCCGAGCCGAGGGTGAGCGGGCCGAGGCGGCCCAGGAACATCAGGAGCGTCAGGAGGACGAGGGCGGCGTCGGGCAGCCCGGCCGTGATGCCCGTGGACATCCCGACCGTGCCGAAGGCCGAGACGGCCTCGAACAGCACGCGGTCCAGGTCGAGGTCGGTCATCGCGAGGATGGCGATCACGACGGCCATGATGGCGCCGATCGCGACAATCACGACCGTGATGGCCTCGCGGTGCACGGCGCGCGAGAGGCGCTTGCCGAACACGTTGACGGCCGTGCCGCCGCGCAGCTCGGTCCACATGATGAAGAACAGCACACCGAACGTGGTGACCTTGATGCCGCCCGCGGTGCCCGCCGGGCCGCCGCCGATGAACATCAGCACGTCCGTGACGAGCCAGGTCTCGTCGTGCAGCTGCGACGTGTCGACCGAGTTGAAGCCCGCGGTGCGCGCCTGCACCGAGTGGAAGAACCCGGCGAGCACCCGGGCCGCGGGGTCGAGGCCGCCGAGCGTGGCGGGGTTGTCCCACTCGACGGCCGTCGTGAAGACCGTGCCGACGACGAGCAGCGTCGCGGTCGCCGCCAGCACCACGCGCGTGTTCATGGTCCAGTGCAGCGGGCGGCGCAGCTCGTGGTGCAGCTGCCGCAGCACGGGGAACCCGAGCCCGCCCAGGATGATCGCGGCGCACATGGGCAGGCAGATCCACGGATCCGCGACGAAGCCCATGATGCTGTCGGTGTAGAGCGCGAAGCCTGCGTTGTTGAACGACGAGACCGCGTGGAACACCGCGTGCCAGGCCGCCTTGCCGAGGTCGTAGCCGTACCCCGTGAGGAACCGCACGAAGAAGATCGCGGCCGTGACGGCCTCGATCAGGAGCGTGGTGGTCAGGATGCCGCGCGCGATGCGGCGCACGTCGCCGATGCCGCCGGCCTTGGTCTCGGCGCTCGCGATGAGCCGCGATCGCACCGACAGCTTGCGCGCGAGGGCGAGGCCCACCAGCGCGGCGAACAGCATGATGCCGAGGCCGCCGAGCTGGATCAACAGCATGATCACGACCTTGCCGAACGGGCTCCAGTAGGTGGCGGTGTCCACCACGATCAGCCCGGTCACGCACACGGCCGACGTGGACGTGAACAGCGCGTCCACGAATCCGGTCCAGCGGCCGTCCGCGGATGCGATCGGCAGCATCAGGAGCAGGGCGCCGGCGAGCACGGCGATGCCGAAGCCGGTCGCGATCGCCTGCGCGGGGGCGAGATGCAGGCGCGCCCGGGGACGCGTCGGCACGAGGGAACGGGAAGCCACGAGTGGCGACGCTACTCGCGCGGATCGGGCGGATCCGCGATCCTCACGCTATCCATACGCCCCGCCCGGAGGCGGGCGCGGTTCAGCTGCCGCCGGGGATCGTGCCCGTGGTCGGCGTGCTCTCGCCCGCGAGCTCGCGGGCACGCGCGAGGGCGGCCGACGTCGCCTCGCGGAAGATGCCGCCCAGGTCGGCGCGCTCGAGCACGGCGATGGCGCGCTCGGTGGTGCCCTTCGGGCTCGTCACGCGGCGACGCAGCTCGGCGGGGTCCTCGCCGGTCGCCTCGAGCAGCGCGGTCGCGCCGATGAACGTGCCCTCGGCCATCGTGCGCGCCTCGTGCTCCGAGAAGCCCCGGTCCAGGGCCGCGCGCGTGAGCTCCTCGATCAGCAGGAACACGTAGGCGGGGCCCGAGCCCGAGATCGTCGACAGCGCGTCGATCCGCTCCTCGGGGAGCTCGATCACGGTGCCGACGGTCTCGAACAGGCGGCGCGCGATCACGACGGCCTCGTCGTCCGCCGCGGGCCCGGCCGCGAGCCCGGTGACGCCCTTGCCGACGAGCGAGGGCGTGTTCGGCATCGAACGGAGCGTCGAGACGTCGTCGCCCAGGATGGCGGAGAACGTCCGCAGCGTGACGCCCGCCGCCAGGCTGATCACGATCGCGTCGTCGCGCAGGTGCGGGGCGATCTCGCGAAGCAGGTCGGGCACCATGACCGGTTTCACGCCGATGAGGAGCACGCGAGCGGATGCGGCGGCCCGCACATTGCCCTCCGGGTCCTCCTCGAGCGAGATGCTCGTGACGCCGTCGAGCTTCGCCAGCTCCGCGGCCTTCTCGGAGGTGCGGTTGGTCGCAGTGATGCCGCCCTCGACCGGGATGCCGTTCGCGACGACGCCGCGCAGGATCGCGCCGCCCATCGATCCGGCACCGAGGAACGCGAGCGAGGGCAGCGAGTCGACCATGCTCCGATTCTAGGGACGGCGCGCGCCGCGGGTCCGGCCCGATGTCAAGACGCCGTGGATCGGCGGCCCCGCGTGAATAGACTCAGGGGCATGAGCGCACACGGCGGCAGCAGGGCCATCATCGCGGCGTTCCTCGCCAATATGGGCTTCGCGATCGCGAAGTTCATCGGCTGGCTCCTGTCGGGCTCGGCGTCGATGCTCGCCGAGGCGGTGCACTCGGTGGCGGACTCGAGCAACCAGCTGCTGCTCCTCCTGGGCGGCAAGCGCGCCAAGCGCGAGGCGACCCGCGAGCACCCGTTCGGCTACGGCCGCGAGCGCTACGTGTTCGCGTTCATCGTCGGCATCATCCTGTTCTCGATCGGCGGTCTGTTCTCGATCTACGAGGGCGTCGAGAAGCTCACGCACCCCCACGAGCTGAGCGAGCAGTGGTGGTGGCTGCCGATCGTGATCCTGGTGGTCGCGATCGTGCTCGAGTCGTTCTCGCTGCGCACCGCGGTCGTCGAGAGCAACGCCGTGCGCGAGAAGGGCCAGTCGTGGGTGTCGTTCATCCGGCACGCGAAGGCTCCCGAGCTGCCGGTCGTGCTGCTCGAGGACATCGGCGCGCTCGTCGGCCTGATCTTCGCGCTGTTCGGCGTCACCCTGACGGTGATCACCGGAAACCCGTTCTGGGACGCGCTCGGCACCCTCTTCATCGGCGTGCTGCTGATCCTGATCGCGATCGTGGTCGGCTTCGAGACCAAGAGCCTCCTGGTGGGCGAGGGCGCGACCGAGGCCGACCTCAACCGCATCATCGCGGCCATCGAGAAGGGCCCGGAGGTGGAGAAGCTCATCCACATCAAGACCCTCTACATCGGCCCGGAGGAGCTGCTGGTCGCCGCCAAGGTCGGGGTCCCCCACGACAAGCCGCTGGGCGACGTCGCCGCCGACATCAACTCGGTCGAGGCGCGCATCCGCCGCGAGGTCCCGTTCGCGCGCGTGATCTACCTGGAGCCGGAAGTGTTCCGCCCGGCTGGGCAGCAGCAGCTGTCGACCGAGGCGGTCGTCCTCAAGTCCTCGGACTGACCCCGGAGGGGTCGCCATGTGGATCGGCTGGATCGAGTTCGATCTGCTGCTCAGCGACGTCCACTCGCTCAAGGAGAAGCGGTCGGTCATCCGCCCGATCGTCGCCGAGCTGAGCCGCCGCACCGAGGCCGCCGCGGCCGAGGTCGGCGCGCACGACCTGCACAGGCGCGCGTCCATCGGCGTCTCCGTGGTCGGCACCTCGCCCTCGCACGTGCGCGACGTGCTGGACGGCGCCGAGCGGCTCATGGCCGAGCGCCCCGAGGTCACGCTCCTGTCGGCACACCGCGGCCTCGCCTCGAGCGAAGACTGAGCCCCGCACCGGTCGCTGCACCCGTGCTCGTTGAGCGAGCGAAGCGAGTCGAAACGCCGGAAGCCTCCCCCGGACTCAGCCGCCCGCGACGTCGCGCAGCGCGGGCTCGAGCTCCGGCCAGGCGAACCGGTACCCGGCGGCCTCGAGCCGCTCCGGCACGACCCACCGGCTCTTGAGCACCAGCTCGGGCTCGGTCCGGAGCAGCCACATCGCGGGCTCCAGCATGAACCGCCACGCGGGCAGCCCGATCGGCGCCCCGACGGCGCGGCGCAGCGTCGCCATCAGGGTCCGGTTGTCGCTGGGCGCGGGCGCAGCGAGGTTCACGGCTCGCGCTCCCATCCGCGCGCGACATCCACCGAGAAGCCGGTCCCGAGCTCGCCGTCGCTCTCGGTCTGCGGGCGGTCCATGGCGTGCCGGTAGATCGTGGCGGTGCTGGCGTTCATCCACACCCGGGGAGGGTGCGCGGCAGCGGCGACCGCGTCCCGCAGCTCGCGCGTGGTCTCGACGCGCGAGCGCAGGATCTCGGCGCGGTTGCGGTCGGTGTAGCGGCAGTTCACCGACTTCCCCGCGAGGTTGACGAGCAGGTCGGCGCCGTCGACCGCGGCGCGGATCGCCGCCGTGTCGCCCCAGCGGACGGGCCCGGATCGCCCGAGCGTCCGGATCTCATAGCCCTCGGCCGCGAGCGCGTCGCGCAGGGCCGTGCCGATGAAGCCGCTCGCGCCGGCGAGCACGGCGACAGGGGTCATCCGGAGACCGTGCACAGGACGGCGATCAGCATGGCCTCACGCTACCCCTCTGCCCCTCACACCCTCAGCCCCTCACAACACGTGTTGTCAGCGAGCACACGCGATCCTGGCGCCTGTGATGTCCTGAGACATCACACGCGATCCTGGCGCCAAGATCGCGTGTCGCCGCTCATAACACGTGTTATGAGGGGGGCGGGAGGCCGGATCGCCGCGCCTCCCGCGGCTTCGCGCCGCGTCAGCGGCGCGCCTCGAAGAAGTCGCGCAGCAGCGCCCGGGCGTCGTCCTCGCGCACGCCGGCCACGACCTCGGCGCGGTACGGCAGGCGCCGGTCGCGCACGACGTCGTACATGGATCCGGCGGCGCCGGCCTTCTCGTCCCACGCGCCGAAGACCAGGCGCGAGACGCGGGCCTGCAGCAGCGCGCCCGCGCACATGACGCACGGCTCGAGCGTGACCACGAGCGTGCACCCCTCGAGGTTCCACGAGCCGATCCGGCGGGCGGCCTCGCGCATCGCGACGACCTCGGCGTGCGCGGACGGATCGTGGTCGAGCTCGCGCCGGTTGCGGCCCTCGCCGAGCACCGTGCCGTCCTCGTCGAGCACCACCGCCCCGACCGGGACCTCCCCGGCAGCCGAGGCCGCGGCGGCGAGCGCGAGCGCGCGCGTCATCGCCTGGGCGTCTTGCTCATCCGGGATCACGTCACGAGCCTACGGCCGCCGGGCGTTCTCTCGGAGAGCGAGACGCGCGGCCGGTAGCCTGTTCTCATGCGCCTGCACGTCGCCGACCACCCGCTCATCACCCACAAGCTCACGGTGCTCCGCGACAAGCGCACCCCGTCGCCGGTGTTCCGCCAGCTGACGGAGGAGCTCGTCACGCTCCTCGCGTACGAGGCGACGCGCAACGTCCGCGTCGAGCCGCTCGAGATCGAGACGCCCGTGACCACCACGACCGGCGTGAAGATCAGCGACCCGCGGCCGCTCGTCGTGCCGATCCTGCGCGCGGGCCTCGGCATGCTCGAGGGCATGGTGAAGCTGCTGCCCACCGCCGAGGTCGGCTTCCTCGGCATGGCGCGCAACGAGGAGACCCTCGAGCCCATGACCTACGCCGAGCGCCTGCCCGACGACCTGAGCGACCGGCAGTGCTTCGTGCTCGACCCGATGCTCGCGACCGGCGGGTCGCTGGGCGCCGCGATCGACTTCCTGTTCCAGCGCGGCGCGCAGGATGTGACGGCGGTCTGCATCCTCGGCTCCCCCGAGGGCATCGCCGCGATCGAGAAGCAGGTCGACGGCCGCGACGTCACGCTCGTGCTGGGTGCGCTCGACGAGCGCCTCAACGAGAAGGGCTACATCGTGCCCGGCCTCGGTGACGCGGGCGACCGCCTCTACGGCACGGTCTGAGCGCAGGCGCCGCCACCCCGGCTACGCCCCGACCAGCCGCGCGAAGGCGCTCATCCGGGCGACGCCCTCGGGTGTGCGGGGCAGCTCGTCCAGCAGCGCGGGCGAGTGGGTCAGGTACGCCGCGACCATCGCGCGCGAGACCGCCACGTTGAGGCGGTTCTGCAGCAGCAGGAAGTCGCTGCCGCGGGGCGCGTCGCGACCGCTCGACGCGGCGAGCGTGACGATCGACACCGCCGCCTCCTGCCCCTGGAACCGGTCGACCGTCCCGACCCGGACATCTGGGAACCCCGCCTCGGCGAGCGCGCGCTCGACGCACTGCTGCTGCGCGTTGTAGGGCGCGACGACGATCACGTCGGCCTGCGTGAGCGGCCGCGGCGGGCACGGCTCCCCCGTGCCGCCGTCGCCGATCCGGATGTCGGTGAACGCGCGCCCCAGCACCTCGCGCACGATCCGCACGACCTCGGCGGCCTCCTCGGGCGACTCGGTCGCGTTGCCGTGGTGCCGCACCGGTACGACGTGCAGGCCGGGCTCGACGCCGTCGATGCGGCGCAGCGCGGCCGGCTCGTGCGACGCGAGACGTCCCGCGTACGACAGCCCCGACACGGCGGCCGAGACCGCCGGATGCATGCGCCACGAGCGCGCGAGGAAGTACCCGTGGGTGGCCGGGATGACCTGGGCGCCGTCCATCACCCAGCCGAGCGCCGACGTGTCGACGGGCTCCGGGTGCGTGCCCTGGCTGACCTGCGGCAGCTGCTGCGGATCCCCGAGCAGCAGCAGGCGCGGGGACGCGAGCGAGACGGCGATCGTCGAGGCGAGCGAGAACTGACCGGCCTCGTCGATCACCAGCAGGTCGAGGCTGCCGCGCGGCACGCGGCCCTCGTGCGCGAAGTCCCAGGCGGTGCCGCCGATCACGTGCCCGTCCGGGCGCTCGGCGGTGAACGCGGCGACGCCGTTCTTGGGGATGATCGTGAAGCTCGGCTCCGGCGTCGCGCCGGCGCCGGACTTGGGCGCCTTGGCGACCCGCGCCGCCGGCACGCCCGCGGCGACGACCCGGTCGAGCATGTTCTCGACCACCGCGTGGGACTGCGCCACGACGCCGACCTTGAAGCCGTGCTCGTTCACGAGCCGCGCGATCACGTGCGACCCGACGTAGGTCTTGCCCGTGCCGGGCGGGCCCTGCACCGCGAGGTAGCTGCGATCGAGGTCGCGCACGGCCGCGACGATCGCCGCGACGTCGTCGCCCTCCGACGCCGGAAGCGCGCCCGACCGGGTGCGTGGCGGACGACGGCGCAGGATGTCGGTCGCGGGATCCGTGGGGAGCTCGGCTCCCATGGCGAGGGTCTCGGCCCACGCGTCGATCGACTTCTGCTGGTTGCCGGCCTGCGGCGGCGCGGCAGGGGTGACGGCGATCGGCAGCTCGTCCCATGTCGCGCCGCCGATCGAGCCCTCGGCGATCACGACGCCGTCTTCGAGCTCGGCGAGCACTTCGGCGCTGCGGCCGACGTGGATCCAGCGCGACGACGCCTCGGCCTCGAACGGCGCGGGTCGCGGGTAGAGCAGGAAGGGCTGCACGCCCTCCTTCAGTCGCGTGCCCGGGGCCAGGTCACCGCGCAGTTCGACCACACGGCGGGTGGCGCGGCCGCCCTCCGGCACGTGCCAGTCGTGCAGCACGCGGCTGCGGGCGGGGTCCACCGCGATCACGTCGCGGGTGTCCGCCCACAGCGCCAGCGGCTCGCGCAGGCGCTGGAAGTGCCCCTGCCAGAAGCTCTTGCGCTCGCGCGGGTAGTAGTCGATCGCGGCGGCGGCCAGCCGGAGGGCCTGCGCATCCGGGTGTTCGGTCCCGAGCTCCGCGGCCCGCGCGGTGAGCGCCAGGGCGAGCTGCGACGGCTCGTACGCGAACGCCTCGTGCTCGTCGGGCCGGGCGGGCAGCACGCGGCTCTCGCGGGCGCGCTCGACCAGCCAGTCGCGCAGGCGCCGGGTCGAGACGCAGTCGTAGCGGTTGTAGTCGGCGAGGTCGTCGAGGATCAGCTGCGCGGCCGCCGCGTCGCCCGCGGCGAGGAGCTCGCGCGCCTCGACGTAGCGGAGGATCGAGTCGCCGCCCTCCTTGACGTCCTGGGTGCGCACCTCGTCGCCCATGTAGAGCGGCTCGAGCTTCTTGATCGAGTACGACCGCGAGCCCACGCGCAGGGCGCGGCGCACGATCGGGTACAGGTCGACGAACAGCTCGTCGCGCAGCATCCGGTCGACGTCGGCCTCGCGCACGCCGTGCCGCGCGGCCATGGCCGCCAGGTGCGTGGGCTCGTACGGCGCGTAGTGGTAGATGTGCATGTGCGGATGCGCCGCGCGCCGCGCCGCGACGAAGTCGCAGAACCTCTCGAGCGCCTCGCGCTCGCTCGCGAGGTCGTGGGCCCAGAGCGGCGTGTACTGCTCCTGCATGTCGATCCAACCGAACAGGTAGTCGATGCCCCATTCGGCGCCGTGCGCGCCGGGCTCGCTGTAGAGCGGGTCGCCCTCGAAGTCGAAGAAGATGTCGCCCAGGTCGGGGCGCGGCATGGTCGCGAGCGCCTCCGGCAGCACCACCTCGTACGCGGGTGCGGCATCCGGCGTCTCCCCGGAGGGACCCGGAACGCCCGCCGGGCTGGTGATCTGCAGGCGCGCCTGGGTGCGCAGGCCCGCGAACACGTCGGGGTTCATCCCCTGCGGCGGCGCGTCGGCGGCCGCGAGGTCGTCGATCGTGCGGATGCCGCCGGCGCGCAGCCGCTCGCGCTGCACCGGGCGCATTCCGGCGACGAGCAGCACGTCGCGCGCCGCGACGACCTCCTGCTCGCAGGTGGCGCAGCGCCCGCACGCGACGACGCCCAGCTCGCCGCGCGGGTCGGCCCACGCGATCGCCTCCCCCGCCGCGCCCAGGTCGAGCCGCCGGTCGGCGATCAGCGCGCGCAGCCGCGCGCGGCGGACGCGGAAGAGCGGCATCAGGTCGGACACGGCGTGCGTGCTGGTCGTGCCGTCGCCGAGCAGCAGGTCCACCTCGTCGGAGCGCGGGATGCCGAGCCGGTCGAGCTGATCGACGTACGCGGCCAGCTGCATGAGGGCCGTGACCTTGGCCCGCCGCGCGAGCTTGGAGTCCTGCACGCGCCAGCGGCCGTCGTCCTCGCGCTTGAGGAAGTCGGCGAACCCGACGAACTCGTCCGTGGAGAAGGCGGCCTGGAACACGATCCGCGCCTGCGGGTCCGCCAGGGCCGCGAGCGTGTCGTCGACCGCCGCGGCCATCCCGTCGTCGTCGGCCGACCGCGTCGCCGCGATCTCGAGGACGCCGGCACCGAACTCCGCGCGATACGCCTCGAGCACCCGCGCCTCGTGCACGTCTCCGAGGCGGGCGGCGCGCTCGAGCATCTCGTCCTCGGGCTCCTCGACCTCGGGCACGCGCCCGAGCTTCGCGTCGAGCTTGCGCAGCCACGCGAACTCGCACTCGGCGGCGAGCTTCAGGTCGCTGGCGCTCCACACGACCCGCGGCGCCGTCAGGACGCCGGCCGTGGAGCTCTCGGAGGGGATGTATCGCACGTTCCGAGGCTAGCCCGGGCCTCGGACACCGCCGCCGCGTCTGCACAACGCAGGAGCCGCCGCCCCGCGACGCCGGCCGCCCCGCCGAACGACGCGGCCGACCCGCCCGGGATCCGTCAGGAGTCCTGCGTTGTGCCGGATGAGGCGCCTCGCCGCCCGGCGAACCCCGCGTGCCAGACTGGACGCGTGACCGACTTCGACTTCGCCAGCGCGTACCGGCACGGGTTCGCGCGCATCGCGGCGTGCACGATCCCCCTCGCGATCGCGGATCCGGCGACGAACGCGGATCATGTGCTCGCGTCGGCGCGCGAGTGCCACGACGAGGCGGTCGCGGTCGCGGTGTTCCCCGAGCTGTGCCTGTCGGGCTATGCGATCGACGACCTGGTGATGCAGGATGCGCTGCTCGACGCGGTCGACGCGGCGATCGCGCGGATCGCGGCCGAGTCGGCCGACCTGATGCCGGTGCTGGTGGTGGGCGCTCCGCTCGCGCGCGGCAGCCGCATCTTCAACTGTGCGGTGATCATCCACCGCGGGAAGGTCCTCGGCGTCGCGCCGAAGTCGTACCTGCCCACCTACCGCGAGTTCTACGAGCGGCGGTGGTACGCGCCGGGCGACGACCAGCGCGGCACGATCGCCGTCGCCGGCACCGAGGCGCCGTTCGGGCCCGACCTGCTGTTCGAGGCCGAGGACGTCCCCGGCCTGACGATCCACGCCGAGGTGTGCGAGGACGTGTGGGTGCCGATCCCGCCGTCGTCGACCGCGGCGCTGGCCGGCGCCACCGTGCTGCTGAACCTCTCGGGCAGCCCGATCACGATCGCACGCGCCGAGGACCGCAAGGACCTCTGCAAGTCGCAGTCGCTGCGCTGCCTGGCCGCGTACGCGTATGCCGCGGCCGGCATGGGCGAGTCGACCAACGACGTGTCGTGGGACGGCCAGACCATGATCTACGAGGGCGGCAACCTGCTGGCCGAGACCGAGCGCTTCCCCGACGGGCCGCGGCACTCGATCGCGGACGTGGACCTCGACCGCCTGCGCCAGGACCGCCTGCGCCAGGGCACGTTCGACGACAACCGCCGCACCGTGTTCCCCGCGACCGAGGGCGAGCCCGACTTCCGCACGATCCGATTCGCGTTGAACCCGCCGACCGGCGACGTGGGGCTGAAGCGCCACCTCGACCGCTTCCCGTTCGTGCCGGACGACCCCGCCCGCCTCGCGCAGGACTGCTACGAGGCCTTCAACATCCAGGTCGCGGGCCTGATGCAGCGCATGCGCGCGATCGGCGACCCCAAGCCCGTGATCGGCGTGAGCGGCGGCCTCGACTCGACGCACGCGCTGCTCGTGATCGCGCGCGCCATGGATCGGATGGGCCGGCCGCGCAGCGACATCCTCGCCTACACGATGCCGGGCTTCGCGACGAGCGACCACACCAAGTCGAACGCGATCAAGCTCGCCGAGTCGGTGGGCGCCTCGATCGAGACGATCGACATCCGCCCGGCCGCGACCGAGATGCTCGGCCAGATGGGCCACCCCTTCGCGAAGGGCGAGCCGGTCTACGACGTCACGTTCGAGAACGTGCAGGCGGGCCTGCGCACCGACTACCTGTTCCGCCTCGCGAACCACCACGGCGGCATCGTGGTGGGCACGTCCGACCTGTCGGAGCTGTCACTCGGCTGGGCGACGTACGGCGTCGGCGACCACATGAGCCACTACGCGGTCAACGTGGGCGTTCCCAAGACGCTGATCCAGCATCTGATCCGCTGGGTCATCGCGCACGGCGACGAGCAGGGCGTCTCGGAGCACGAGGCCGAGGTGCTGCAGTCGGTGCTCGACACCGAGATCAGCCCCGAGCTGGTGCCCGCGGGGCAGGACGGGCAGGTGCAGTCGACCGAGAGCACGATCGGCCCGTACGCGCTGCACGACTTCACGCTCCACCACATCCTGCGCTTCGGCTACCGGCCGTCGAAGATCGCATTCCTCGCGATGCATGCATGGTCGGATCCGGATGCCGGCGCCTGGCCTCCCGGCTTCCCCGCCGAGGATCGCTACGCGTACGACCTCGAGACGATCGTGAAGTGGGAGCAGGTGTTCCTGAAGCGCTTCTTCGGCTTCTCGCAGTTCAAGCGCTCCGCGATCCCGAACGGGCCGAAGGTCGCGCCGTCGGGCTCGCTGTCGCCGCGCGGCGACTGGCGCGCCCCCTCGGACGGCAACGCCCGAGCGTGGCTCGCGGAGCTGAAGGCCGCGCTCCCCCACCTCGTCGACTGACCGCTCCCGCGCCCACCCCACCGGTCGTTGAGCGGAGCGAGCGCCAGCGAGCGGAGACGAAACGTCACGAAGCCCCGCCGCCGCGTCAACCCCGGCGACATCCCCCGGCCCGCGCCCTAGCCTGGCGGCGTGGACGGGTTCGCGGCGGTCGACTTCTGGTTCGCGCGAGAGGTGCTGCAGCGGGGCATCGCCGCGCTGTACCTGATCGCGTTCCTGTCGACGTTCAACCAGTTCCCCGCGCTGCTCGGCGAGCGCGGCCTGCTGCCGTCGCCGGGGCTGCTCGAGTGGGCGCGCTCATCCGAGCGGCGCGCGAAGATGCTGCGCCCGACGCTGTTCCGCTGGGTCCGGTACACCGATCGCCGCCTGCGCGCGCTCGCGATCGGCGGGATGGTCGTCGCCGCGCTGCTCATCGCGGGAGTGCCGCAGCTCGCGCAACCGTGGGTGCCGATGCTGTGCTTCCTCGCGCTGTGGTTCGGATACATGTCGGTCGTGTCGCTCGGCCAGACGTTCTACGGCTTCGGGTGGGAGATGCTGCTGCTCGAGGCGGGGTTCCTCGCAGCGTTCCTCGGCTCTCAGGATCAGCCGCCTGCCACCCACATCATCGTCCTGTTCTGGTGGCTGCTGTTCCGCCTCGAGTTCGGCGCGGGCATGATCAAGATCCGCGGCGGAAAGGAGTGGCGCGACCTCACGGCGCTGACCTATCACCACGAGACCCAGCCCATGCCCGGCCCGCTCAGCCGCCAGGCGCACCTGCTGCCGCGCTGGTTCCACAAGGGCGAGGTCGTGGGCAACCACTTCGCGCAGCTGGTCGTGCCGTGGTTCCTGTTCGCGCCCATCCTGGGTCTGTGGCTGCCGGATGACATCCCGCAGCTGATCGGCACGGTCGCGGCCGTGATCGTGATCGGCACGCAGCTCTGGCTGATCGTGACGGGCAACTTCGCGTGGCTGAACTGGTCGACCGTGGTGCTCGGTGCGTCCGCGATCGCGGTGCCGGCCCTGCGGGCGCCGAGCGATGACCTCCCGCTGTACTGGCTCGTGATCACGCTCGCCGTGACCGCGCTCTACGCGGTGCTGAGCTGGTGGCCGGCACGCAACCTGTTCGCGCGCAATCAGCTGATGAACGCCAGCTTCAACCGCTGGAACCTGGCGAACGCGTACGGCGCGTTCGGCACGGTGACCAAGCGGCGCATCGAGTGGATCGTCCAGGGCACGCTCGACGACGACCCGATCCGCGCGAGCTGGCGCGAGTACGAGTTCAAGGGCAAGCCGGGCGACCAGCGCCGCATCCCTCGCCAGTACGCGCCGTATCACCTGCGCCTGGACTGGCTGATGTGGTTCCTGCCGCTCGGGCGGCACCTCGACGACTGGTTCCAGGCGCTGCTGGTCAAGCTGCTGCAGGCCGACCCGCAGCTGCTCAGGCTGCTGCGCCGGGACCCGTTCGAGGGGGCGCGCCCCCGCTGGGTGCGCGTGGTGTCGTACCGCTACCGTTTCGCGACGCGCGAGGAGCGGCGCGAGCACGGCGTCGTGTGGATCCGCGACCGCCGCAGGGTGATCGTCGATCCGGTCACGCTGTCGTCACGCTGATCCGGTTCGTGCTGGTTGAGCGAGCTCCAACCTCGTGCTGGTTGAGCGAGTGAAGCGCTCCAACATCGTGCTGGTTGAGCGAGCGAAGCGCTCCAACATCGTGCTGGTTGAGCGAGCGAAGCGAGTCGAAACCCGCTGAGCCTCCCCGTTCAGCCCTCGTCGACGCGGTCCCGCAGGCCGATCCGGTCCGGGATCTCGAACGCGAGCCCCGGCAGCCAGGTCTCGGGCTCGGGCCAGAGACGCGACGACGGCAGGGCCCGCAGCAGGTTCCGGATGGCCCCGTCGAGCGACGACTCCGGCGCGTGCACCGGCAGCACGCGGCGCGGCGCGCGGTAGCCGAGCGCCCCGCACCACCAGTGCCGCCAGGTGTCGGGCGCCTCCTCGGGCTCGAGCACGATGTAGTAGTCCGGCATCAGCGCGGTCCCGCCCGCGAAGTGCTCGAGCGCCTGCTGCACCTCGAGCTCGAGCGTCCCGAGCGTCGCGCGCTCCTCGAACAGCTCGACCCACGCCGCGGCGACGTGCTCCAGCGGGTCGGCGTCGTGCACGACCCACGGCCGCGATGCGGCGGCGATGCGATGGGTGGCGAGCGCCGGGTCGGAGTCGCGCAGCGACAGGGTCTCGACCCCCTCGATGCCCTCGAGGCTGGCCAGGACCTCGTCGGACGCGGATCCGACGACGGCGACGATGGTTCCGGTCGTGTTCTCCATGCCCCACTGTATGCCGGGGCGGAGCGGGTGCGGAAGGGGCTGTCAGGCGGCGCCGTTGCGGGCGTTGTAGACCGTGACGCCGCCGCCGTCGACGGCCTCGCGGTAGGCCCGGAAGACGTCGACCGCCTCGTCGCGACGCAGGTCCTGGACGACGCGGATGCCGCGCGCCTCGAACGCCCCGGCCCAGTCCGCGATCATCGGGCCCTCGTCGAACGTCGTGAGGTCCTCGCACTCGGGGCCGGAGCCGGCGATGATCAGCGTGCGGATGCCGGACCACATGGCGGCGCCGTAGCACTGCACGCAGGGGCGCCAGTTGACCAGCAGCTCGTGCTCGGCCTGGCCCTCGCCGCCGAGGTCCCACGCGCCGAGGCGGGCCTGCGCGAGCCCGAGCGCGGTCACCTCGGCGTGGCCCGAGGAGATGTTGGTCTTGAGCACGACGTTGACGCCCACCGACACGATCCGGCCGGTCGCGGTCTCGGCGACCATCGCGGCGAACGGGCCGCCGTTGCCCTCGCGCCAGTTGCGGTCGGCGAGCCGGTTGACGAGCGCCATCCGCTCGTCCCGGCTCGGGATGACGTCGGGCACGTCGGCGAGCTCGTCGCGGATCCACTCCGGCAGCTCGATCGTGAACCGGGTCGCGAGGGGCGGGAAGTCCATCAGTCGTCGCCTCCGCGGCTGAAGATCCAGTTGAGGATGAAGAAGACGATGATCGCCACGACGACGACCGCGCCGAGCTTCGCCATCCAGTACATGAGCCGGAACATCAGTTCGACGGTGAACCACGCGATGACCACCGCGACGAGCACGCCGAGGATCGTCCAGATCGAGCTGACCTTCATGCTCCCCACCCTAGTTTCGCCACGTTTCCGCTTTGTTGCTGGTTGAGCGAGCTCCTCCGGTCGTTGAGCGGAGCGAGCGCGGCCTCCCCGGTCGTTGAGCGGAGCGAGCGCCAGCGAGCGGAGACGAAACGGGCTGAGCGAGCGAAGCGAGTCGAAACCTTCGAAGCCTCCCGCGACTCACACCCCACCGCCCCCCTCACCCCCGATCGGTCGGCTTCCGCTTCGCGCTCGACCACAGCCGCCAGGCGCCAATCGCCGCGCCGACGATCGCGACGGCGTCGTCGCCGAGCCCCAGCGGCGCCAGCACATCCGGGATGAGATCGATCGGCGAGACCCCGTAAAGCAGCCCCGCGACGCCGACCAGCACGGCACCGGCGACCTTCCGCTTGTTCATGCCGCTCCCACCCCGATGTCCTGGACGACCCGGCTCCAGCCCTGCGGCGTCTGCTCGACGCGCAGCTGCGCGGGGATCTGCTCCTTCATGGCCTCGACGTGGCTGATGATGCCGACTGTCCGCCCGCCCTGCCGCAGCTCGTCGAGCGTGGCCATGGCCGTGTCGAGGGTCTCGGCGTCGAGCGACCCGAAGCCCTCGTCGATGAACAGCGTGTCGAGCCGGATGCCGCCCGCCCGGTTGGTGACGACCTCCGCGAGGCCCAGCGCGAGCGCCAGCGACGCGAGGAAGGTCTCGCCGCCCGAGAGCGAGTGCGGCGGGCGGGCCCGGCCGGTGTAGCGGTCCATGACCTCGAGGCCGAGGCCCGACGCCGCCCCGCGGGCCGCGAGGGCGTCGGTGTGCTGCAGGCGATACCGCTCCCCCGACATCTCGCCGAGCCGGATGTTCGCGGCCGCGACGATCTCCTCGAGCTCGGCGGCGAGCACGAACGTCTCGAGCTTCATGCGCTTGCTGTTGTGCGCGCGGCCCGCGACCGTGTCGGCCAGGCGCCGGATGCGCGCGGCCTCGGCCGCGAGGTCGGCGATCTGGGCGTGCAGGATGGCGACGCGCTCGACCGCGTCCTCGAGCGTGCGGGCGCGCTGCGCGGCCGCGGTGTGCGCCTTGACCGCGTCCGACCACGCAGCCTTGGCCGTGGCGACCGCCTCGGCGCTGGCGGCGGTGTCGACGGGCTCGTCAGGCAGCACCTCGAGCTCGAGGTCCATGAGCGTGGCCTTCGTGCTGGCGAGCGCGGTCTCGTGCTCGCGCACGCGGGCGTCGAGGGCCTCGCGCGCGGCGGCGTCGCGCAGGGCGGCGAGCGCCTCGGCGGGCGCGGCGAACCCGGCCTCGTCGACGGCCGCCTGCAGCAGCTCGGCGGCCTCGGCCGCGGCGGTCTCGGCGCGCGCGGCCTCGCGCTGCGCCTCCGCGTAGGCGGCGGCGAGGGCGACGAGCCGCTCCTCGGACCGGATGCGCGCGCCGACGGAGTCGGCCGCGCCCCGAGCCTCCGCGACGGCGGCGCGGTTCCGCTCGAGGGTCTCGGTGGCGGCGGCGATGCGCGCCTCGAGCTGCGTGCGCTCCGCGACCAACGCCTCGGAGCGTGCACTGTGCTCACGCGCCTCGGCCTCGAGCGCCGCCCGTTCGGCTGCCAGCGCGTCCTTCTCCGTCGCGGCGGCTTCGGCCGCGGTGAGCTCCTCGCGCCTGGTCGCCAGCTCGGCCTCGAGCTCCTCGGCCGCGCGGCCGCCGGCGTCCTTCTGCGCGTCGGCGTGCGCGCGATCGGCGGCGGCCAGGGCGGTGTTCGCGGCCTCGTACGCGGCGGTCGCGGCGACCCGCGCGGCGTCCGCGACCTCGATGTCGTCGACCGACACGGCGTCGTCCCCGCGGGTCGCGGGCGCGGGGTGCTCGGTCGAGCCGCACACGGCGCAGGCCTCGCCCTCCACCAGTTCGGCCGCGAGCTCGCCGGCCATGCCCGCGAAGCGGCGGCGCTGCAGGTCGGCGAGGTGTGCCTCGGCCTCGTCCTTGCGCCGCTTCGCCTGCTGCAGCGCCTCGAACGCCTGCCGCTGCGCCTCGGCGAGGGCCGGGATCGAGCGCGCGGCCGCGAGCTGGGCCTCGAGCTGCGCGACGGCGGCGCGCAGCGACTTCGCGTCGGCGGCGAGCGCGGTCGCGGCGTCGAGCGCATCCTGCACACGCTTCTGCTCCTGGGGCAGGGCCTTCCCCCGCTCCTCGAGCTCGGCGGCGCGCGCCGCCGTGGCCTCGGCGTCCGCACGCAGGGCCTCGAGCGCCGCGGCGTCTGCGTCGAGCCGCGCCTCGATCTCGCCGAGCGGGCGCCACGCGCCGATGCGCTGCTGGGCCTCGGCGACGAACGCGTCGAGCGCCGCCGGGGCGTCGTCGATCTCGGGACGCTGGGCGTCGTCCCATGCCGCGGCGGCGCTGTCCTGCCGCGCGGCCGCGGCGTTCACGGCGGCGAGCGCGCGGGTCGCCGCGTCCTTCGCCCCGCGCACGGGCTCGGCCCGCAGGGCCGCGTCGCGCTCTGCGCGGAGGCCGGAGATCTCGTCCGCACGCTGCTCGAGGGTCGCGAGCGTGGCGCGGGCCGCGTCGCGGCGCTGCTGCTTCTCGCGCTGCGAGGTGCGCTCGGTGTGGAGGCTCTCGGCCGCGGCGAGCGCCTGGGAGGTCTCGCGCTCGGCGGCGTCGGCGCTCTCGGCGAGGTGACGCGCAAGCAGGGCGGCGCGGCCGATCCGCTCGATCCGCTCCTCGAGGGGCGGCTCGCCGTCGACGGGGTCGACGAGGCCCTCTGCGACGCGCTCCGCTTCGCCCAGCTGGGCGGTGAGGGCGTGGCTGCGGCGCTCGACCTCAGCGAGGGCCTCCTTGCGCCGCTCGTCGAGGGCCTTCTCGTACTCCTCGAACCGCTTGGTGCCGAACAGCGTGCGCAGCAGGGCCTGCCGCTCGTCGTTCCTGGCGAGCAGGAAGCGGGCGAAGCGGCCTTGCGCGAGCAGGATGACCTGCAGGAACTGCTGCTGCGTGAGCCCGATGACCTCGTCGACGAGCGTGGCGACGTCCACGGGTCGCGCGGCGCGTCCGATCCATTCGCCGTCGACCCGCTCGAACATGCGGGCTTCGGCCTTCTGCGGTGTGAGGCCGTCGCCGCGCTTCTTGGGGCGCTGGAACTCGGGGCTGCGTTCGATGCGCCAGGTGCGGCCGCCGGTGGTGAACTCGAGGGCGACCTCGGTGGGGTCCTCGGGGTCGGCGTGGTCGCTGCGCAGGCGCTTCTCGCCGTCCTCGTAGCGGGGCGCGGAGCCGTAGAGCGCGAAGCAGATGGCGTCGAGGATGCTCGACTTTCCGGCGCCGGTGCGGCCGGAGATGAGGAAGATGCCGTCGGCGGCGTATGCGTCGAGGTCGATTGTCTGCCGCGAGCGGAACGGGCCGAAGCCCTCGATCTCGACGCGGTGGATCCTCATGCCGACACCTCGGCGAGCGTGCGGCCGGCGACGACGTCGGCGATGAGCTCGCGCTCGTCGTCGGTCGCGCCCTCGCCCTCGCGCACGAGAGTGAGGAACGTGTCGATCAGCTCGGGGTCGCTGGTGGTCTGCTGCACGCGCGAGCGGTAGCTGAGCCCGTCGTCCGCGGCGCGGTTCTGCGGGTCGGGCTGGATGGTGGCGCAGTACGGGAAGCGCTGCTGCAGGCGGCGCATGGGCTCGGGCTGCGGGGTCGCGTCGGTCAGCACGGCGCACACCCACGCGTCGACGTGCGCGTCGTGGGCGGCGTCAGTGAGCAGCTCCTCGAGCGTGCCGCGCAGGGTGACGAGCGGCCGCGGAACCGGGAGCTCGAGCCACTCGACGTTCGCGAGCCCGTCGGCGTCGAGGTCGACGAGCCACGAGCCGCGCGGCTTGTCTGCCTCGCTGAAGCTGTAGTGCAGCGGGGCGCCGCTGTACCGGATGTGCTCGGCGAGGCGCGAGCGCCCGTGGATGTGGCCGAGGGCGATGTAGTCGGGCCCGTCGAACGCCGACAGCGGCACGACGTCGAGCGATCCCTGCCGAATCTCACGCTCCACGCCGTGCGACGGCTCGACGCCGGCGGCGAAGCAGTGCGACACGACGACCGATCGCCCGCCGCGCTCGGCGCGGTCCGCCTCGACGAGCCCCATCGCGTGGGTGATGGAGTGCTCCTGCGTGCGCAGCGCGGCGCCCGTCCAGATGCTCCGCACGACGATCGGCTCGAGGTACGGGATGCCGTAGAAGTGCACGGGTCCGTGCGCGTCGTTCAGGGTCACGGGCGTGCCGACGCTCGCGGGGTCGGTCACGACGTGGATGCCGTCGCGCAGCAGCGGCGCGAGGAACCCGAGCCGAGCGGCGTTGTCGTGGTTGCCGCTCGTCACCACGATCTGAGCGCCCGTCGCGCTGAACTCGCGCAGCACATCCGTCAGCAGCGTGTAGCACGCGGCCGCCGGCGTCGCGGAGTCGAACACGTCGCCCGCGATCACCACGACGTCGACCTCATGCTCCCGCACCTGCTCGGTCAGCGTCGCGAGCACACCGCGCAGCGCATCGAGCGTCTGGTGGCCGTGAAACGACCGCCCGATGTGCCAGTCCGAGGTGTGCAGGATCCGCATGCCTCCACGGTAAGGACGGGGTGGGACATTGGCCGGGAGGACCGCCGACATGCCGCCGGTCTGACTAGTCGGACCGCTGAAGGCAAGAAAACAACACGGCCCGTGACGGGTGCGTAATCTCGTCGACTGGTAGATCCGCCACTCGGCGCACATGGTCGACGCGAAGTGGAGCCAGCGAGTTTGGCGGATGGATGCTTCCCCGGAGGTGGTGGACCACATTTGCTCTCGTGGCAACAGGCGACGGCAGCAGGTCGGTGTGGTCTCGGGGTTGATCCGAGCGCGTCCCGAGCACCGTAGCGAGGGGTCGAATCGGGATGAGAAGAGCCCGCTGAACAACCCCGGCCGCGATGCCGCCCGCTGGCTGTGGCGTGACGCGCTACTCAGACCGAATGTCTTGCTGCTCGATCGCTCGGCCGTTGAGGAGGTTCCCGCCCTGAGGGCGGAACCAAGCGAATCGACGAGCTCTTCAGAGTCGCGGAAGGCCGCATCGTCCCCCGCGGAGCCATACTCACCGCCGCACGACAGCTCGACGCCATGTGCCGAATCCGCGGCGGACGCGGCGGCTCCCGTCGCTCTCTCGCACCTGAGCGGCCCCTGATCCTGAGCGGCGAGTACCACCCGCGCATCGCGCGCGATCTCGGTGCGCCGATCCCGAAGCGCGATAAGTTTGTTGCAGTCCGAGTCCTGCCGTCGGGCGCGGAGCCCCGGGGGCTCATCGACGGCGAACTCTGGCGGCTCCCGCGGCCAGGGAGATGATTTCGCGAGTCGGCTCGATCGCTTTCATACGTAGAGATCACGTACGCGCCAGAACACGCGGAGTAAACGGGCTCATCGCATTTGAGCGTGTAGCGGTTTGAGCGTCGCGGTGGCCGGGTAGGCGTCGAGGTCTCCCGGAAGATGGAAGTTCCTACGCTCGCCATCTCAAGAAGACCTCGACGGTGATCAACGCTACATTCGCGACCCCGGACCTGACCACGTTCTGCCGCCTGGACGAGCTCGGCCTCGAAGCCGTCGGCCAGCACATCACTGCCGATCGCGCGGTGATCGAGTGCCGCCTCGCCGAGGTCGACCCGTGGTGCCATGGATGCGGCGCCGAGGCGACCCCGCGTGGGACGGCGGCGCGCTGGCTGGCACACGAGCCGTTCGGGCACCGCCCGACGACAGTGCTGCTGCGCGTTCGGCGGTTCCGCTGCTCGCCCTGCGGACGGTTCTGGCAGGAGGACACGCGCCGGGTCGCCGAGCCGCGCGTGAAGCTCACGCGGCTCGCCATGGTCTGGGCGCTCACTGCGCTGGTCGTCGATCACCTCACCGTCGCCCGCGTCGCCGCGGGCCTCGGCGTCTCCTGGCACACCGCCAACGATGCCGTCCTCGCCGAAGGACGTCGCCAGCTCATCGATGATCCGGGCCGGTTCAATGGCGTCCGTGTGCTTGGCGTCGATGAGCATGTCTGGCGTCACACGCGGGCCGGGGACAAGTACGTCACGGTGATCATCGACCTCACCCCGATCCGCGACGGCACCGGCCCTGCACGGTTGCTGGACATGGTCGAGGGTCGCTCCAAGCTCGTGTTCAAGACCTGGCTCGCGGAGCGCCCCGAGAGCTGGCGGGAGCGGGTCGAGGTCGTCGCGATGGACGGGTTCACCGGGTTCAAGACCGCCACCACCGAGGAACTACCGAAGGCGACGGCGGTGATGGACCCGTTCCACGTCGTCCGTCTCGCCAGCGAAGCGCTGGATGTCTGCCGGCGCCGGATTCAGAACGACATCTTCGGACGCCGCGGCCGCAAGAACGACCCGCTCTACAAAGCCCGCCGCCTGCTGGTCACGGGCGAGAAGCTCCTCACCGAACGACACTGGCTGCGCCTGGAGCTCCTGTTCGCAGACGACAAGCATGCGCCGGTCGAGGCGACCTGGGGCGTCTACCAGCAGATGATCACCGCCTACCGCACCCCGAACCGGAAGGTCGGCAAGCAACTCATGGAGGCACTCATCGACAACTTCGCCACCGGCATCCCGGCCGGGCTCGCCGAGGTCCGCCGCCTCGCCGCCACGCTCAAGAAGCGTCGCGCCGACATCCTCGCGTTCTTCGACCTCCCGGGCTCCAGCAACGGCCCGACCGAGGCGATCAACGGGCGTCTCGAGCACCTGCGCGGCTCCGCACTCGGCTTCCGCAACCTCGCCAACTACATCGCGAGATCCCTACTCGAAGCCGGCGGCTTCAGACCCCAGCTACACGCTCAAATGCGATGAGCCAGTAAACGGCGCCTGGACCTGGGCTGACCCCGTTTCGTAGGTCCAGTCGTTATGAGAGTCGTCCTGTTGTCCGCGGTCGCGGGCAGGGA
>NZ_BAAGXJ010000029.1:0-200489 GCF_054779895.1 Microbacterium lacusdiani
CCACACCGCGATCGGGAAGCTCCCGCCCATCAGCCGGATCTCAAACAACCTGGCTGGGCAGTACACCTAGTTCGCGACCGGACCCCCTGCGCCTGCGCTCTGCCGCGGGGTGGTGCGCTGTGCCGCGGGGTGGTGCGCTGTGCCGCGGGGCGGGCGACAGCGGTCGAGGTGACGGGGGAGGGATGAGGGCCGGGATGCGGCGGGGACTGAGCGTGGTGGCGGCTGTTGTGGTCGTGGTCGGGGCCGCATTGGTGTGGTGGTCGGGCTTGCGGCCTGGGACCGGGACGCCTTCGGGAGGGGTGCCGGAGGGGGCCGAGCGGTGGGTCGTCGAGTATGTGCATGACGGCGACACGCTGAGCCTGGAGCGGGCCGACGGGGGTGTCGAGCGGGTGCGGCTGATCGGGGTGGATACGCCCGAGGGGCCGGGGGCGTCCGGGTCGGATGAGCCCGAGTGCGGCGCCGACGAGGCGCGCGAGGCGCTGCGGCGGATGGCGCCGGTGGGCGCGCCCGTGTGGGCGGCGGCGGACATCGAGGAGCGCGATCGGTACGGTCGTGCGCTGCTCTACGTGTGGACCCAGGACGGGACCTTCGTCAACCGGGAGCTGGTGGCATCCGGAGCGGGCGAGGCGATCCGGGTGGGGCGCAATGACGCGCACTACGCGGCGCTGCTCGCCGCACAGCACGATGCCCAGGCCGAGGGCCTGGGCATCTGGGGCATGTGCCCCGAGTTCTCGGGTGGTGAGCGCTAGGCGGCCAGGTGCAGGCTGCCGCGGCGATCGGTCGCGGCGTGGCCGCCCGCCGGGATGGACTCGTCGTCGCCGATCTTGGCGTTCTTGGCGACGCGCGCACCGGCACCGACGCGCGTCCGCACGCCGATGTGCGCCCGCGCGCCGATGGTCGCCTTCGGGCCCACGTGCGCGTTGGCGTCGATGTAGGCGTCGGGTCCGATCAGCGCGTCCGACTCGACCCAGGCGCCGCGCGCGACCGTCGCGCCTGCGGCGACCTGCGCGCCGGGCTCGATATAGGCCCCGGCTTCCACGCGCGCGTCAGGATGCACCTTCGCGCCGTGCGCCACCAGGCCGCGTCCGTTGACGTGCTTCCGGTAACGCAGAGTCTCGCCGTGCTCGTTCTCGATGTCGACGTAGTTCTTGCCCACGATGCCTTCCCTCGGCCCCGGTCGAGGCCGGACATCTGGATCAACGGAGCGCGTTGACGGCTTATTCCCGGATCGGGGCGGGATTCCCGCTGTCCGGGCGTGTCGGATGAAACGGTTCGATGCGCCCCGTTTCCGTCCACCGGAGCGCTCCGGATCTGAGCAATCTGCACGCCGGATGAGGGGTCGCGTTCTCGTATCGTTGAGGCATGGCGAACGATGCGGCCGACCGCACCCTGGTCTTCGACTGGGAGCAGGCCCGGCACACGGTGGCGGACGACGTGCAGGGCATCGTGGTCGGCACGTTCGTCGCCGCGCTCGGGCTCTACCTGCTCAAGGCCAGCGGCGCCGTGACGGGCGGCACGGCCGGGCTCGCGCTGCTGCTCGACCAGGCGACGGACTGGCCGTTCTGGCTCATCTTCATCCTGGTGAACCTGCCGTTCGCCGTCCTCGCGTTCTGGAAGAAGGGCGCGCGGTTCACGATCCTCACCGCCGTCTGCATCGGCGGCGTCGCTGGCCTCTCCGTGCTCGACGGCGTGCTGCTGCCCGTGCACGACCTGAACCCGGTCTACGGCGTCTTCGCGGGCAACCTCCTCGCCGGCGTGGGGCTGCTCATCCTGTTCCGGCACGGCGCGAGCGTCGGCGGGGTCAACATCATCGCCCTGCTGCTGCAGGAGCGGACCGGTTTCCGGGCGGGCTGGACCCAGATGACGCTGGACGTCGTCGTGATCGTGTGCGCCCTGCTGGTGCTGCCCTGGTACATCGTGCTGCTGAGCGCGGTCGGCGCCGTGGTGATGAGCCTCGTGCTCGCCATGAACCACCGCGAGGGTCGCTACATCGGCCGCTGAGCCCTCATCCGGCGGGCTGGCAGCGCGGGCACCAGTAGACCACGCGCTCGCGCGTCGGGTCGGCGCCCAGCGCGCCGCGCAGGATGGCCGTGCCGCAGCGGCGGCACGGCCGGTTCTCGCGCCCGTACACCCAGCGCTCGAAGCCGCGCCTGCTGTCGCCCGTGAAGACGCGCACCGGCAGCTCGACGTTGCGGCGGATCGTCCGCACCCCGAGCTCGAGCAGGGCCGGCACGTCGGCGTCGGCCGCCGGACGCTCCGGATGCACTCCGCGCAGGAACAGCAGCTCGCTCGCGTACTCGTTGCCGAAGCCCGCGACGTTCCGCTGATCCTGCAACGCGACGTGGATGGCCCGGGTGTCGGCCGCCACGCGCCGGCTCGCCTCGGCGAGATCCCAGTCGGCGCCCAGGGGATCGGGGCCCAGGTGGCCCACGACCCGCGACTCGTCGCGCGTGGGCAGCACCTCGACCATCGCGAGGTCGAACCCGACGGTCTCCCACCCGCGGGCGCCGACGATCGCGCGGGCCTTGAACGCCGGCTTCCGCCAGCGCTCGCCGGTGCGGTACACATGCCACTCGCCCTCCATCTTCAGGTGGGAGTGCAGGGTGCGGTCGCCGATCCGGTGCAGCAGGTGCTTGCCGCGCGCCGCGACCTCGTGGACGACCTCGCCGCGCAGGTCGGCGGTCGCGCTGCCCGGCACGCGGATCTCGAACCGCGTCACCACCTGCCCCGCGAGCGCCGCGTTCAGGCGCCGCGCGGTGCGATGGACGGTGTCGCCCTCAGGCACGCGCCGCCCCCGCGACGACCTTGCGCAGCGTGAGCCCCTTGGGCGACTCGACGAACCCCGCCTCGCGCAGCGCGCGCCCGACAGCCGTGCCGTAGACGAACTCGCCGTTGACCTGCTCGACCGTGAGCGTCTCGAGGCGCCGGGCACGCGCGGTGCCGGCGAGGTCATCGGCGGCGGCCCCGAGCACCTGCTCGTCGTCCGTGAACGCGAGCGCCGTGCGCCCGCCGCGCTCGAGGTACAGCACGAGCGCGCCGTCGACCAGCACGACCACGCCCCCGGCCTTGCGGCCGGGCCGGTGCCGCACGGCGTCGAGCGCGGGCCAGGGCAGGGCCGCGCCGTAGGGGTTCGCGGGGTCGGTCGCGGCGAGCGTCACGGCGCGCAGCGGCGCCGAATCCGGCAGGCCCGAGAAACGGCGCAGCCGGTCGATCGTGGGCGACGTCGCGAACTGGGCCGCGCCGAGCTTCTCGATCAGGTAGCCGCGGCGGCAGTGGCCCGCCTGCTCGAGGCCCGCCAGCACGCGGTACGCCTGCGCGAACCCGCCCGGAACGCCCTCGTTCTGCACCGCACCGCGCGTCACCACGCCGTAGCGGTCGAGCAGCAGCGACGCCGTCGCGGCGTGCCGCAGGGCGGCATCCGGCTCGGGCCGGGGCAGCAGCGACCAGCGCCCGCCCGACGCCTGCGGGCGCGGTGCGTTCGCCGCGAAGCTCGGTCGCGCGAGCGAGGCGCCCCGGTACATCCGCGCGCGGGGCGTGCGCCGGGCGGACCGGTGGGCCTGCGACCCCGCGCCGAGCAGCGAGCGGATCGGCGCGAACGTGTCGTTCGTGACGCGTCCCGCCCACACGAGGTTCCACAGCGCCTCGACGGTCGACGCCTCGTTCTCGGCCTGTGCGAGCTCGCGCAGCTGCGACGAGAAGTAGGCGCCGCCGCCGGCGAGCGCCGCGAGGATCCGCGCCTCGAGCGAGTCGGGGGCGATCTCGACCTCCGGCTCGGGGATGGTCAGCGGCGCCGCGTCCGAGGGGTGGAGGGCGATCCAGCCGTCGCGCCCGGGCAGCGAGCCGTGCCCCGACCACACCACCTCTCCGGTCGACGTGAGCTCGTCGAGCATCGCGGGCCCGTAGTCGCCGACGCGCGACGGCAGGATGAGCGACTCCCACGCGCTCGCGGGGATCGGCACGCCCGCGAGCTGGTCGACCACCGCGAGCACGCCGTCGACGCCCTCGAGCGGCCGGGTGACGTGCTGCCAGTCGGGAAGGAACCGCGCGTACGCATCGGGGGAGACGGGTTCGACGCTGCCGCGCAGGGCCGCGAGCGAGCGCATCCGGATGCGGCGCAGAGCCTCGGCGTCGCACCACTCCGGCTCGTCGCTCACCCCCGCGTCGGCCAGGTAGAAGCCGCTGACCAGCCGGCCCTGACCCTCGAGCCGCTGCAGCGCGTGGCGCGCGACGGCGGGGCCGATGCCGAGCCGCTCGGCCACGGCGGCGGTCGTGAACGGGCCGTGCGTGCGGGCGTACCGGGAGACCACGTCGCCGAGAGGATCGGGCAGCGGCTCCAGGAACGCCACGGGCACGCCCACCGGCAGCGCGACGCCGAGCGCGTCCCGCAGGCGCCCCGCATCCTCGATCGCGGCGTAGCGGTCCTGCCCCGCGATCGACACACGGATGGCGCGGCGCGCGTCGACCAGCGCGTCGAGGTGCGCCTGCGCGCCGGCGGCCTCGGGGTCGGGCTCGAGCCGCTCGGCCACCTCCTCTGCCGACAGCGGCCCGAGCACGCGGAGCAGATCCGCCACGCCCTCCACGCCGCGCGCGCGCCGGTCGGGCGCGAGGCGCTGGGCCTCGGCCTCGAACTGCGCGATCACCTCGGGGTCGAGCAGCTCGCGCATCTCGACCTTGCCCAGCAGCTCGCTCAGCAGCGCCGGATCCACCGAGAGGGCGGCCGCGCGGCGTTCGGCCAGCGGCGAGTCGCCCTCGTACATGAACGCACCGACATATCCGAACAGCAGGTCGCGCGCGTAGGGCGAGGGCTGCGCGGGCTCGGTCTCGATCAGCCGGATGCGGCGCTCCCCGATGCTCCGCGCGATCCGCAGCAGCGCGGGGAGGTCGTAGACGTCCTGCAGCACTTCGCGCAGGGTCTCGAGGATGATCGGGAACGTCGGATGCCGCCGGGCGACCTCGAGCAGCTGCGCCGACCGCTGGCGCTGCTGCCACAGCGGGCTGCGCTTGCCGGGGTTCTGGCGCGGCATCAGCAGCGCGCGTGCGGCGCACTCGCGGAACCGCGAGGCGAACAGCGCCGACCCGCCGACCTCATCGGTCACGATGCGCTCGAGCTCATCCGGATCGAACACGAACAGCTCGGCGCCCGGAGGCTCCGATTCGGCGTCGGGGATGCGCGCGATGATGCCGTCGTCGCTCGCGACCGCCGACCCCTCGACGCCCAGGCGCTCCCGGATGCGCGCGTTGACCGCCAGGGCCCAGGGCGCGTGCACGTGCATGCCGTACGGGGAATGCAGGATGATCCGCCAGTCGCCCACCTCGTCGCGGCCGCGCTCGACGGTCAGCGTGCGGTCGGTGGGCAGCGTGCCGGTGGTCTCGCGCTGCTCGGCGAGGTAGTCGAGCAGGTTGCCGCGGGCGTTGTCGTCGAGCCCGGCCTCGCGCAGGCGCTGCTCGGCCTTCTCGGGCGCGGCCGACGTGAGCTCGCGCGCGAACCGGCCGAGGGCCTCGCCCAGCTCGGCGGGACGTCCGAGCCCGTCGCCGTGCCAGAACGGCACCTTGCCCGGCTGCCCGAACGCCGGCACGACGTTGACGCGGTCGTGCGTGATCTCGACGATCTTCCAGCTCGTGGTCCCCAGCGTGAACACGTCGTTCACGCGCGACTCGTAGACCATCTCCTCGTCGAGCTCGCCCACGCGCGCGTTCCGCGTCTCGCCCGCGATGAACACGCCGAACAGGCCCCGGTCGGGGATGGTGCCGCCGCTCGTCACGGCGAGCCGCTGCGCGCCCGGACGGCCGGCGATCGTGCCGGCGTCGCGATCCCACACCAGGCGCGGCCGCAGCTCGGCGAACTCGTCGGACGGGTAACGTCCCGCGAGCAGGTCGAGCGTGGCCTCGAACGCGCTGCGGGGGAGCGAGCGGAACGGCGCGCTGCGGCGCACGGTTTCGAACCAGTGCTCCACCTCGACCGCGCCGAGCGCCGTGGCGGCCACGGTCTGCTGCGCCAGGATGTCGAGCGGGTTCTGCGGCACCGCGATCGACTCGATCTGCCCGGCGAGCATCCGCTCGGTCACGATCGCCGTGTGCAGCACGTCGCTGCGGTGCTTGGGGAACAGCGCGGCCTTCGAGATCTCGCCCACCTGGTGACCGGCGCGGCCGACCCGCTGCAGGCCGCTGGCCGCGCTCGGCGGCGCCTCGACCTGGATCACCAGGTCGACCGCGCCCATGTCGATGCCGAGCTCGAGGCTGCTGGTGGCGACCACGCAGCGCAGGGCGCCCGACTTGAGCTCCTCCTCGACGATCGCCCGCTGCTCCTTGGACACCGACCCGTGGTGGGCCTTCGCGAGCACGGGATCGGCCCCGGCGGTCTGCCCCGCCTGCGCCTCCCTGGCGGCGGGGACCGCCGGCTCCGGGAGGTCGAGCCCCAGCCGCTCGCTGTAGATCTCGTTCAGCCGCGCCGTGAGCCGCTCGGCCAGGCGCCGGGAGTTGGCGAACACGATCGTGGACCGGTGCGCCAGGATCCGGTCGACGATCGCCTCCTCCACGTGAGGCCAGATCGATCCGGTCATCTCCGTCTGCTCGGGTTGAAACCACTCGCCGTCGTCGCCCGTCTCGGCCGCCGGGGTCGCGCCCGCCGCGGGCGGCGGATTCTGCATGTCGGGGATCGGCACGGTGACGCTCAGCTCGAACGTCTTCGACGCGCGGGGCGCCACGATGTCGACGGGCGCGGTGCCGCCCAGGAACCGCGCGACCTCGTCGATCGGGCGGACCGTGGCCGAGAGCCCGATGCGCTGCGCGGGCTTCTCGAGCAGGTCGTCGAGCCGCTCGAGGCTCACCGCGAGGTGGGCGCCGCGCTTGCTCGCCGCGACCGCGTGCACCTCGTCGACGATCACGGTGTGCACCTCGCGCAGCGTCTCGCGCGCCTGGCTCGTGAGCATCAGGTACAGCGACTCGGGGGTCGTGATCAGGATGTCCGGCGGGTGGCGCACCAGGCGCTGGCGGTCGGACGACGGGGTGTCGCCCGAGCGCACGCCGACCGAGACATCCGGAGCGTCCACGCCCAGGCGGCGTGCGGCCTGCGAGATCCCGACGAGCGGCGACCGCAGGTTCCGCTCGACGTCGACGCCGAGGGCCTTCAGCGGCGAGACGTACAGGATGCGCGTGCGCTCCGAGCCCGGCTCCTTCTCGCGGAAGATCCGGTCGATGGCCCACAGGAACGCCGACAGCGTCTTGCCCGATCCGGTCGGCGCCACGACGAGCGCGTGCCGGCCCTGCGAGATCGCGTCCCACGCGCCCTCCTGGGCGCTGGTCGGCGCCCGGAAGGCGCCGCGGAACCACTCCCGCGTCGCGGGCGCGAACCGATCCAGCACGTCCATCGCTCTATCCTCCCGCGCGCCGCCGACATCCCGGCCACCCCTTGACGACACATGCCGCCCGCCCCGTGCTCGTTGAGCGAGCGAAGCGAGTCGAAACGTTCTGAAGCCTGTCCACCCGTCCGATCCCCCACCATGGATCCATGGACTCCACCACGCGCGACGCGCTCGCCCGCATCCTCGCCGACGAGCGCGCCCGCGCGGAGGCCGCCCTGCGCGCGCACGACGCGGCGCTCGAGGGCCTCGGTGCCGCGCGCAGCGATTCGACCGCGGACGACGAGCACGATCCCGAGGGCGCCACGCTGGCCGACGAGTGGTCGCGGCTCACCGGGCTCCGCGCCGCGGCCCTCCGGGAGCTCGAGGCGCTGCGCGCGGCCGAGGCGCGACTGGCGCAGGGCACGTACGGCGTGTGCGAGGGCTGCGGCCGGCCCATCCCACCCGGACGGCTCGAGGTCCGCCCCACGGCCACCCGGTGCGTCGCCTGCGCGTCCTGACTACCGCGCGCCGTCCTCCGCGCGCTCCAGCTGCTTGTCGAGGAACATCAGGATGTCCGCCAGCTCCTGCTCCGAGACCGCGTGGCGCAGCATCGGATAGATCCGCCCCACGAGCTCGCTGTGCCCGGGCAGCCAGTCGGTCGTGTGCGCTACGAGCCACTCGGGGATGACGTCGTCGAGCGCCCCGCGGCCCCAGAACACCGGCGGCCGCAGCTCGGCCAGCTCGGCGTCGCGCGGCAGATCCCCGGGAGTGGCGTAGCCCGACAGGTTCACGACGAACGAGAACCGCTCGGGGTCCAGGCGCAGCGCCTGCAGGGCGACCGCGCCGCCCTGCGAGAAGCCCAGCAGGCCCACGGACGTCGCCTCGCCCGCGACGGCATCCAGCCATTCGATGAGCCGCTCGGCGGCACGCGTCACGTGCGCGGCATCGCGGCTCTCGAGCCCCTCGATCGGGTACCACGATCGACCCGGCGTGGGGAACGGCGGCTCGAGCGGCGCGCGCACGGCCGCGACCGCGAACGCCTCGGGAAGGTGCGGCGCGAGGGCGAACAGGTCGCGTTCGTCCGCGCCGTAGCCGTGCAGCAGCACGAGCAGCGGTCGGCCGGCCGGGTCGCCCGACCACAGCACGGCGGATTCGTCGAGGGCGGGGGTCTCAGGCACGCGTCCATCTTGCCGCGGCGCGGATCAATGCGCGCAGCGCGTTGATGCGCGTCGGGGCAAGGTTGAGCGAGGGAGCGAAGCGAGCGAGCCGAAACCTGCCCCGATCCGGGGACATCCGTCGTCCGTTGCCGGTGGGTGCGGGTATACAGGAGACATGGCCGTTCGCACCCCCGACCCCGACCCGAACGAGAGCTCGGACGACGACGACTTCGCCGCCGTGGGCGCGGCGGGCTTCGGCGGCGTGCCCGGCGGGTCGTCCAACCCGGCGTGGCTGACCGACATCGAGCTGGCCGAGATCCGGCGCCGGCTGCCGATGCTCTACGTCGAGGCGGTGCCGGTGCGCACCGACGGCACGGGGGCCGTGACGCAGGTGGGCATCCTGCTGCGCGCGACGCCCATGGGCGAGATCACGCGCACGATCGTCTCGGGCCGTGTGCGCTACGGCGAGACCGTGCGCGACGCGCTGTTCCGCCATCTCGAGAACGACCTCGGGCCCATGGCGTTCCCTCTGCTGCCGCCGTCGCCCGTGCCGTTCACGGTCGCCGAGTACTTCCCTATCCCGGGCGTCAGCCCGTACCACGACGACCGCCAGCACGCGGTGTCGCTCGCGTTCGTCGTTCCGGTCACGGGCACGTGCGAGCCGCGCCAGGACGCGCTCGAGGTCACCTGGATGTCGCCGGAGGAGGCGTGCTCCGAATCGCTTGCCGCCGAGATGGAGGGCGGCCGCTCGACGCTCGTCCGCACCGCGCTGGCGAGCGTCGGCGCGCTGCGCTGATCCGCCAGATCACATCGGCGCCGCCCAGATCACATCCGCGCTGCGAGGTACATCCGGATGCGGGTGATCTCGCCGGCGGGATGTGATCTCGCGCGACCGGGCTGACTCAGCCGCGCGTGGTCTCGGCCGCGATCGCGGCGACGAACGCGTCGACGTCGGCCTCGGTCGTGTCCCAGCTCGTGAGCCAGCGGACCTCGCCCGTGGCCTCGTCCCAGTCGTAGAAGCGGAAGCGCTCGCGCAGCCGGTCGGCGACGCCGGGCGGCAGCGTCGCGAAGACGCCGTTGGCCTGGGTCGGCTGCGTGAATGCGACGCCCCGGATGGAGCCCGCGGCCAGTCCGGCCTCGACACCCGCGCGCAGGCGGGCCGCCATCGCGTTGGCGTGCGCGCCGCTGCGCAGCCACAGGTCGTCCTCGAGCAGCGCGACGAGCTGCGCCGACACGAACCGCATCTTGGACGCGAGCTGCATGGCGCTCTTGCGCAGGTACGGGATGCCGTCCACGGCATCCGGGTCCAGGACGACGACCGCCTCGGCGCCGATCGCGCCGTTCTTGGTGCCGCCGAAGCTCAGCACGTCGACGCCCACGTCGCGCGTGAATGCCCGCAGCGGCATGTCGAGCGCGGCGGCCGCGTTCGCGATCCGGGCGCCGTCCATGTGCACGGTCAGGCCGAGCGCGTGGGCGCGATCCGCGATCGCGGCGATCTCGTCGACCGAGTACAGCGTGCCGAGCTCGGTCGACTGCGTGATCGAGACGACCTGCGGCACGGCCTGGTGCACCCCGCGGGATCCCGCCACCGCCTCGACCAGGTCGGGCGTGAGCTTGGCGTCCGGCGTCGCGACCGGGACGATCTTGAAGCCGCCCACCTTCTCCGGCGCCCCGCCCTCGTCGGTGTTGACGTGCGCGACGGCCGGCGCGATCACCGCGCCCCACCGGGTGACCATCGACTGCAGCGCCACCACGTTGGCGCCCGTGCCGTTGAACACCGGGAACGCCTCGACGCCGTCGCCGAGCAGCCCCGCGAACAGCTCCTGCAGTCGCGCGGTGTACGCGTCCTCGCCGTACGAGACCTCGTGGCCCCCGTTCGCCGCCGCGATGGCGGCGATCACCTCCGGATGGGCGCCGGCGTAGTTGTCCGAGGCGAAGCCGCGGCGGGTCCGGTCGTGCAGGGCATCCACCCGATCAGCCTACGGGTGGCGTCAGGGGCCGCCCGGATACATCCCGCGACGGATGTGACCGCCGCCCCGGGACCGTACGGTGAGACGGATGGATGCGCGCGCGACGACCGAGGGGCTCCGGATGCCCCCGGGCTGGATCCGGGACGTCTCGCCCGGGCAATGGCTCATCGACTCCGTGCTCGGCGCGGTCTTCGCGCTCGCGTCCCTCGCATGGCGCGGGCTGTACGGCGACATGTCGCCCGCGTGGTTCTTCCTCGTGGTCGCGTCGATGGTCGCCGCGCTCATGCTGAGCCGGGTGTCGCCACCGCTCGCCCTCGCGGTCGCGTGGGGCGGCGCGATCCTGCAGATGCTCGCGGGCCTGCAGCCGACGTTCGCGAACACGGCGATCTTCGTGGTGCTGTTCGCGACCGCGGCCTACGGCACGAGGGCCGTGTACTGGGCGGGCTTCGCGTCGGCGTTCGTCGGCGCCTTCACGATCGTCGCCTACCTGTACGGGGGTCGCGTGGACGTCCCCCGACGTGCCGGGCCTGCTGTGGGACCGCCTGACCGCGGGCGTGCTGATGTTCGTCGCCGCGCTGTTCGCGCTGCTGCTGTCGTGGACGCTCGGCGCCCTCTACCGCTCGGTCGTGCGGGCGCGCGAGGGGCGCCTCGCCCAGCGCCAGGCCGAGGAGCGCGCCGCCGTCGAGGAGGAGCGCGGCCGGATCGCCCGCGACATGCACGACGTGGTGGCGCACTCGCTCGCGGTCGTGATCGCGCAGGCCGACGGCGCGCGGTACGCGGCCGCGTCCGATCCGGATGCGGCGACGGCCGCGCTCGGCACCATCAGCCAGACGGCGCGGGCTGCGCTGTCGGACGTGCGGCTGCTGCTGACCCAGCTGCGCCACGGTCAGTTCGGGTCGGGCGGCGAGGCGGAGGGGCCGCAGCCGACGCTCGCCGACCTCGAGGGCCTGTACGCGCAGGTGCGCGCGGCCGGCGTGGACCTGCGCGTCGACGTCGATCCGGCGCCGCCCGGCACGCCGCCCGCGTCGGCGCAGCTCGCGGTGTACCGCATCCTGCAGGAGGCGCTCACGAACGCGCTGCGCCACGGCGACGGCGGGCCGGTCGACGTCGCGCTCGCGTGGCTCCCGGACCGCGTCGAGCTGACGGTCCGCAACGGCGTCCGCGCGGATGCGCGCCCGTCCGAGCCCGGCGGGCACGGCCTGATCGGCATGCGCGAGCGCGCGCAGCTGGTCGGCGGACGTCTCGACGCCGGCGCCGACGCCGGGGTCTTCACCGTGCGGGCCGTGCTTCCCGTGGAGAGGAGAGCGGCATGATCCGCGTCGTGCTCGTGGACGACCAGGCGCTGTTCCGCGCCGGCATCCGGATGCTGATCGCGTCGCAGCCCGACCTCGAGGTCGTGGGCGAGGCGGGCGACGGGCGCGAGGCGCTCGACGTCGTGCGCGCGACCCGTCCCGACGTCGTGCTCATGGACATCCGGATGCCCGTCATGGACGGCCTCGCCGCGACCGCGGAGCTGCTGAAGGACCCGGATCCGGCGAAGGTCGTGATGCTCACGACGTTCGACCTGGACGAGGCGGCCGCCCGCGCCATCCGGCAAGGCGCATCCGGGTTCCTGCTCAAGGACGCCGAGCCGGAGTTCCTGCTCGCGGCGATCCGCACGGTCCACGCCGGCTCGAGCGTGATCGCCGCCGCCGCGACCCGCGACCTGTTCGCCCACTTCGCGGAGGCGCCGCGCCCCGTGCCTCCGGCCTACGGCGACCTGACCGAGCGCGAGCGGGAGATCTTCGCGCTCGCCGCGCGCGGCCTCAGCAACGCCGAGATCGCGGCACGCGAGTTCCTCAGCGAGGCCACGGTCAAGACCCACATCAGCCGCATCCTCACCAAGCTCGCCCTCCGCGACCGCGTGCAGCTCGTCGTCTTCGCCTTCGAGCACGGGCTCGACTGAAAACGACGAAGCCGCCCCCTCGGATGAGGGAGCGGCTCCGTGTGAGGAGGGTTACTTCTTGAGGTCGAAGCGGTCGTTCTCCATGACCTTGACCCAGGCGGCGACGAAGTCCTGGACGAACTTCTCCTTCGCGTCGTCCGAGGCGTAGACCTCGGCGAGCGCGCGCAGCTCCGAGTTGGCGCCGAACACCAGGTCGACGCGCGAGCCGGTCAGGCCCGTGTTCGACGTGAAGGTCTGGGCGTCCTCCGACGGGGTCCACTCGATGCCGAGCTCGAGCAGGTTGACGAAGAAGTCGTTCGTCAGCGCGCCCGGGCGGTCGGTGAAGACGCCGAGGTCCGAACCGTCCCAGTTGTTGCCGAGCACGCGCAGGCCGCCGACCAGCACGGTCATCTGCGGCGCCGAGACGCCCAGGTGGTTGGCGCGGTCGAGCAGCAGGTACTCGCTCGGCAGCTTCAGGAAGCCGCTGTCGTAGTTGCGGAAGCCGTCGGCCACCGGCTCGAGCCACGCGAACTGCTCGGGGTCGGTCTGCTCCTGCGTCGCGTCGACGCGGCCGGGGGTGAAGGGCACCTCGACCTCGACGCCGCCGGCCTGCGCGGCCTGCTCGACTCCCACGTTGCCCGCGAGCACGACCACGTCGGCGAACGACAGGCCGGACTCCGCCGCGACGCCCTCGAGGACGGTCAGCACGGGCTTCAGCTGCTCGGGGCGGTTGACCTTCCAGTTCACCTGCGGCTCGAGGCGAATGCGGCCGCCGTTCGCGCCGCCGCGCTTGTCGGAGCTGCGGAACGTCGCAGCCGCCTTCCACGCGGTCGAGACGAGCTCCTGCACGCTGAGGCCCGACTCCAGGATGAGCTGCTTCGCCTTGGCGATGTCGGCCGGCAGGGTCGAGCCGCCGTTCGCGGGCAGCGGGTCCTGCCAGATGAGGTCCTCGGCGGGCACCTCGGGGCCGAGGTAGCGCGCCTTGGGGCCCATGTCGCGGTGGGTCAGCTTGAACCACGCGCGGGCGAACGCGTCGGTGAACGCGGCCTGGTCGTCCTTGAAGCGGCGCGAGATCTTCTCGTACTCCGGGTCGAAGCGCAGGGCCAGGTCGCTCGTGAGCATGCGCGGCTCGCGCTTGCCGTCCGAGTGCGCCATCGGCACCATGTCGGCGCCCGCGCCGTCCTTCGGCCTCCACTGCTTGGCGCCGGCGGGCGACTCCATGAGCTCCCACTCGTACGCGAACAGGATGTGGAAGAACTCGTTGTCCCAGCGCGTCGGGTGGTAGGTCCACGTCACCTCGAGGCCCGACGTGACCGTGTCGTCGCCCTTGCCGGTGCCGTAGCCGTTCTTCCAGCCGAGGCCCTGGTTCTCGAGCGGGGCGGCTTCGGGGTCCGGGCCGAGCTTGTCGTCCGGGTGGGCGCCGTGCGTCTTGCCGAACGTGTGGCCGCCGGCGATCAGCGCGACGGTCTCCTCGTCGTTCATGCCCATGCGGCGGAACGTCTCGCGGATGTCGCGGGCCGACGCGAGCGGGTCGGGGTTGCCGTTGGGGCCCTCCGGGTTGACGTAGATGAGGCCCATCTGCACGGCCGCGAGCGGCGCCTCGAGCTCACGGTCGCCCGTGTAGCGCTCGTCGTCCAGCCAGACCTTCTCGGGGCCCCAGTACACGTCGTCGTCGGCCTCCCAGACGTCCGGGCGTCCGCCGGCGAAGCCGAAGGTGGGGAAGCCCATGGTCTCGAGCGCGACGTTGCCGGCCAGGATGAACAGGTCGGCCCACGAGATCTTCTGGCCGTACTTCTTCTTGACGGGCCACAGCAGGCGGCGCGCCTTGTCGAGGTTGCCGTTGTCGGGCCACGAGTTCAGCGGGGCGAAGCGCTGCTGGCCGGCGCCGGCGCCGCCGCGTCCGTCGTGCGAGCGGTAGGTGCCCGCCGCGTGCCAGGCCATGCGGATCATGAACGGGCCGTAGTGGCCGAAGTCCGCGGGCCACCAGTCCTTCGACTCGGTCATGACCGTTGCGAGGTCGGCCTTCACGGCCGCCAGGTCGAGGCTGTTGAACGCCTCGGCGTAGTCGAAGTCCTCGCCGAGCGGGTTCACCACGGCGGGGTTCTTCGCGAGGATCTTGAGGTTCAGCTTCTCGGGCCACCACTCGGCGTTGGCGGAGCCCATGGTCGGGTGGACGCGCTTGCCGGGGACGTCGGTCGCGCTGGGGCCGGTGCCCGGGAGGGCGGGTTCGCTGTCGACGGCCGCGGGCTGGACGGTGCCGGCGGGAGCCGATCCGGAGGATCCGCTGTCGTAGCCGAAGGGGCAGGAGCCGGTGCTCTCGGTCATTGTCGCCTTTCGTGGTGGATGGGATGGGAACGGGGGTCAGGGGAGATCTGCGGACTCCGGGGGCGCGGCCTGGCATGACGCGCACAGCCCCCAGAAGATGAACTCGGCCTCGTCGATCGCGAAGCCGTGGTCGTCGGCCGGCACGGCGCACGGCGCGGAGCCGACCGCGCAGTCGACGTCGACGATGAGGCCGCACGAGCGGCACACGAGGTGGTGGTGGTTGTCGCCGACGCGGGACTCGTAGCGCGCGACCATGCCGTGCGGCTGGATGCGGCGCACCAGACCGGCGCGGGTGAGCGCGTGCAGCGAGTCGTAGACGGCCTGGTGCGACACGGCGGGGAGCTTCTCGCGCACGACCCGGATGACCGTGTCGGTGTCGGCGTGCGCCGCCGTCTGCACGGCCTCGAGCGTCGCGAGCCGCGGCGCCGTGACGCGCAGGGAGGCCGCGCGGAGGGCCTCCTCGGGCGTGGCATGCGCATGCATCACGGGATCACCGCCCTTCAAATCTTGAATGGTTCAAAACTAGCTGCCGGCGCGTGGGTTGTAAACCGCGCGGCGTGTCCCGGCGTGTCGCCGCCCGCGCCCGCCATCCCGACACAACGCAGGACCTGTCGCGCTTCCCGGGCGTGTTGACCGCGGAAATCCGCGCCCGGCCCACCGGACGCCGCGATCCGCTCCTGCGTTGTGTCGACGGAGGGGGCCCCGAGGATCATCCCCGCGATGTACGCGGATGCCCCCGCCGGCCGATCCGCCGCCCCCGTCCCGCTCCGTAGCGTCGCCGGTATGGAGATCACGACCACGGAGCTGGGCCTCGCGGCCCGCGTTCAGAACCTCAGCAAGACCTACGGCGCGGGCGACGGCGTAGTGCGCGCCCTCGACGACGTGAGCGTCGGCATCCGTCGGGGCCAGTTCACGGCGATCATGGGCCCCAGCGGCTCGGGCAAGTCGACCCTGATGCACATCATGGCGGGCCTGGATGCGCCCAGCGCCGGCCGCGCCTGGATCGGCGACACCGAGATCACGGTCCTGCGCGACACCGAGCTGACGCTGCTGCGCCGCCGCCGCGTCGGCTTCGTGTTCCAGTCGTTCAACCTCGTTCCGACGCTCGACGTGCGCGGCAACATCCTGCTGCCGTTCGACCTCGACGGGCGGCGGCCTTCGCCCGCGGAGCGGGCCCGGATCGACGGGCTGATCGAGTCGCTGGGCCTCGGCCCGCGCCTCGGCCACCGGCCGCACGAGCTGAGCGGCGGCCAGCAGCAGCGCGTGGCGATCGCCCGCGCCCTCGCCACGGCGCCCGACCTGGTGTTCGCGGACGAGCCCACGGGCAACCTCGACTCCCGCACCGGCCGCGAGGTGCTCGCGCTGCTGGCGACCGCGAGCCGCGAGCACGGGCAGAGCATCGCGATGGTCACGCACGACCCGATCGCCGCGAGCCACGCCGACCGCGTGCTGTTCCTCGCGGACGGCCGCATCGCGGCCGACAAGCCCCGCCAGACCGCCGAGCAGATCTCGGCCCACATGCTCTCGGCCGAGGCGGCTCCCGTCGCGACGGCGGCCGCGGCGGTGGCGCGATGAGCGCCGCGATCACCACCGTCGTCCCGGACACCTCGGCCACGGCTCCGCGCGCCGCCGGCCTGGCGTTCCTGCGCGAGCGGGGCATGGGGGCGAGCATCCTGGTCGCGGCGCTGTCGAGCGCGTTCGGAGTGCTGCTCCTCAGCGCGACCGGATTCCTCGGCGCCCTGCTCGCGACCGACCCGTACATCGGCGATTCCGAGACGCTGCTCATCGTGATCGCGATCCTCAGCGGGATCCTGCTTCTGCTGGCGCTGTACGTGGCCGCGATCGTGACGGCCAACACGTTCTCGACGATCGTCGCGGGCCGCACGCGGCGGATCGCCCTGATGCGGTTGATCGGCGCGACCGCGCGCTCGCAGCGCGTGGAGGTCGCCCGCCAGGGCCTGGTCGTGGGCGCGATCGGCGCGGCGCTCGGCCTCGCCGTCGGCGTCGCGCTCGCCGCGGGCGGCGTCGCGGTGGCGACCGCGGTCATCCGAGACACCGGATACGAGGTCGCGCAGGCGTGGCTGCTTGTGCCGGCCGCGATCGTGACGCTCACGACGTGGGCCGCCGCGTGGGTGGGCTCGCGCCGCGTGCTCACGGTCACGCCGCTGCAGGCGCTCGGCGGATCGGTCGAGCGCGCGCACGACGATTTCTCGCGGCCCGCGCGCAACGTCCCGGCGGCGGTGCTGGTCGGCGCCGGCACGCTGCTGCTCGTCGGCGGCGTCTTGCTGGGGGCCGTGACGCCCCTCGGCGTGCTGCCGGCGTTCCTCGGAGGCCTGCTGTCGTTCACGGGCCTGGTGGTGGGATCCACTGTGGTGATGCCGCCCGTGCTGCGGCTCGTGGGGCGGGCGTTCGGCGACTCGGCCGTCTCGCGCCTCGCGGCCGACAACGCGCTGCGGTACCCCGAGCGCACCAGCCGGATGGGCATCGGCGTCACGGTCGGCGTGACCCTCGTGACGATGTTCGCCGTGGCGGCCGAGAGCGCGCAGGCCGTGCTGGCCGCCAACTCGCAGGGCCTGGACCTCGGCCGCATCCCGGTGCTCGACCAGTTCGCCGCCGTGATGATGGTGCTCGTCGGCGTCTCGGCCGTGATCGCCGCCGTGGGTCTGGTGAACCTGCTCACGATCGGCGTCGTCCAGCGCCGCCGCGAGCTGGGCCTGCTGCGCGCTCTCGGCCTGTCCAACGCGCAGATCCGACGGATGGTGCTGCTCGAGGCCACGCACATCACGCTCGCGTCGGTCGCGCTCGGGCTCGTGCTCGGGGTGTTCTACGGCTGGGTGGGCGCGCAGTCCGTGCTCGGCTCCGTGTCGCTGGTCGTGGGCGCGCCGGGCGGCGCGATCGTGATGCCCGCCGTGCCGTGGCTGTTCGTGGCGGCGGTGGTCGTCGCGGCGGCCGCGCTCACACTCGTGGCGGCGGGCGTCCCGACGCGCCTCGCGACCCGCGTGGTCCCGGTCGAGGCGCTGCACGCCGAGTGAGGCTCCGCGCGCCGGATGCGTCGGGCATCCGGCGCGCGGCCGTCACTGTCTCCGACACAACGCAGGACTTCTCGCGCATCCCGGGCGTGTTCGGCCTGTTCTCCGGCCCGACACGCCGTCACCCCCGCCCAGGTCCTGCGTTGTGTCGCACGGACGGGCGCGTGACCGCTCAGATGCCGCGGACCATCCGGAGCTCGTGCAGCGTGACGCCGCCGACCTCGTCGTCCTTGCGGGCGCCGTCCAGCGCGAAGCCGATCTTCTTGTAGAACCGGATGGCGCGGGCGTTGCCCTCGAGCGCCCACAGGAACGCGGGCAGCTCGCCGAGGGCCGCGTCGGCCAGCAGTGCACCGGCGCCCGAGCCGTGCCGCTTCGGGTGCACGTACAGGGCCCACAGCTCGAGCGGCCAGGGCGGGTCGTCGCCCCGCGCCGGTCCCGACGAGCTGAAGCCGATCACCTCGTCGCCCTCGATGGCGACCCACGTCCGCCCCTGCTGGTCGAGGCCCTCCAGGATGGCGCGCCAGCGCGTGGTGCGGGCCGCGATGTCGAGCGAGTCCAGCACCGCCTGCGGCACGAGCCCCGCGTACGCGATCTGCCAGGTGCGGACGTGCACCCTCGCCAGGCCCTCGGCGTCGTCCGGCAGCGCCCGCCGGACGGCGATCTCACTCATCCGCGGCGTCCGGCTCGACCGGCTCCCCGTCGTACGCCCAGGTCGGGGCGAGGCGCTTCAGGCGCGCGCCGCGCCACTGCCACACGGCCCACAGGGCCGGCCACAGGAGCGGCGCGACCGCCCCGCGGATCACGAGGCGCTCGCGCCACAGCGTGCGCGACGGGTCGCCGGGCAGCGGCGCGACGGCCATCTGGTGGTCCCACGCGTCGAGGCCGGCGAGCGGGCCCGTCAGTGGGATGCCGGCGTCGCGCAGGATCCGCACGGGGCCGTTCGCGTCGGTCTTCGTCCGGTCACGCATCGAGATCAGGTGCGCGCCGAGCCCGAGGCCCGCGGTCGAGTAGCGCACCGGGGCGTCCGAGCCGTGCTCCCACCGGACCGGCAGGCCGTCGGCCGCCATCGCCTCCACCCGCAGCAGGGGGCCGTAGAGCTCGGCGAGCGCGGCCGGCGAGTGCAGCGCGCGCCACGCCGCATCCGCATCGATGTCGAGCACCAGCTTCTGCAGGATCCGCATGCCGCCACTCTGGCATCCGCCCCCGCGTCGCGTCATCCCCGAATCCGTGTCTCACTCCAACGCGGAATCCGGCCCCGATTCCGCGCCGAAGTGAGACACGGGTGCGGATGACGCCCCGCGACACACGGGATCGGCCGGCTTCGGATGCGCCCTACGCTGGGATCCGTGAGCTCGCCGTTCGATCAGTCCAGCTACCAGGTCCGCCTCGACTGGGGCCTCGAGGGGCTCCGTCGCCTCGCGCCCGCCGACGTGTACGTCGTCGTGGACGTCATCCGGTTCGCCTCCAACGCGGCCGCGACCGTCGCCGAGGGCGGCGAGGTCGTCGTCGCCGAGTCGCGGTGCCCCAACGGCGGCGCGATCTCGCGGGAGCTGGCCGAGCTGCCGCCGCGCGAGGACGGCGAGCGCCCGCTCGTCCTGGCGGCCGCGCTGCGCAACGCCTCGGCCGTCGCGCGCGCGATCAAGGCCGAGCAGGAGCGCCGCAGCGCCCGCACCAGCATCGCGGTCATCGCCGCCGGCGAGCGCACGCCCGAGGGCGACCTGCGCTTCGCGGTCGAGGACCACCTCGGCGCGGGCGCCGTGATCGACGCGCTCACCCCGCTCGGGATCGACCATTCGTCGCCCGAGGCCGTGGCCGCCGCGGAGTCGTTCGCCGCGCTGCGCCGCGCCGTCAAGCACCTGCTCACGGCGAGCGGCTCGGGCCGCGAGCTCGAGGGCGACCCGCGCCACGAGCAGGTCCGCGCCGCCGCGAAGGTCGACGACCTCGACGCGGTCCCGGTCCTGCGCGACGGGGTGTATCGGGCGCTCTGAGGCCCCGCCGTGCTCGTTGAGCGACGAGCGCCAGCGAGGAGTCGAAACGCGGCCGAGCTTCCCGACCGGTCGGGAGCCGCGGCGCCGCTTCGACTCGCTTCCGCTCGCACGACAGCCGACCTCCTCATACATGCCGATGGCGGCGGTCCCCCCGGACCGCCGCCATCGTCCCCCTCGCGTCGGATCAGCGCCGCGCGCCCGTGGGGATGGGCGCCGAGATGGGCGACGGGCCCTGGCCGTCCTCCGGGAGCTCCAGCAGCGAGTCCTCGATCCGGCCCTCGGGCACCTCGCCGTGGCCGTCGCCGACCATGGTGCGCTCGTCGAACGGCAGCTCGCCGCGCAGCACCTCCAGGGCGCGGTCGCGGTCGAACTCCTTGGTCCACGCGCCGATCACCACGGCCGCCACGGCATTGCCGGTGAAGTTCGTCAGCGCGCGGGCCTCCGACATGAAGCGGTCGATGCCCGTGATCATGCCGACGCCGTCGACCAGGTCGGGGCGGTAGGTCTGCAGGCCGCCGGCCAGCGTCGCCAGGCCCGCGCCGGTCACGCCCGCGGCGCCCTTCGACGCGATGATCATGAAGACCAGCAGGCCGATCTGCTCGGGCACCGTGAGCGGCGTGCCCATCGCGGTCGCGATGAACAGCGACGCCATGGTCAGGTAGATCGCCGTGCCGTCGAGGTTGAACGAGTAGCCGGTCGGCACCGTGATGCCGGCCACGGGCTTCGAGACGCCGACGTGCTCCATCTTGGCGATCAGGCGCGGCAGCGCCGACTCGCTCGACGAGGTGCTCACGATCAGCAGGTACTCGCGGCCCAGATACTTCATGAGCGAGAAGATGTTGATCCGCGCCGCGAACCACAGCACCGCCGCCAGCACGACGCCGATGAACAGGATGCACGTCACGTAGAAGCCGACCATCAGGGTCGCGAGCGAGACGACCGCGCCCCATCCGGTCGCGCCGACGACGCCGGCGATCGCTCCGAACGCGCCGATCGGGGCCACCCACAGCACCATCGTCAGCACGCGGAAGACCACGGTCTGGAACGACCGGATGGCGTCGAGCACCGGCTCGCCGCGCGAGCCCAGCTGCTGCAGCGCGAAGCCGACCAGCAGCGACACGAACAGCACCTGCAACACCGACTCGCCCACGAGCGGCGACACCAGCGTGGTCGGGATGATGCCCAGGATGAAGTCGGTCGTCGACTGCCCCTCGCCCTCGACCTCGTATCCCGTGTTGCCGAGCTGCAGGCCCTCGCCCGGGTGCAGGATGTTGCCGACCACCAGGCCGATCAGCAGGGCGAAGGTCGACATCACCAGGAAATAGGACAGCGCGAGCCCGCCGACCTTGCCGACCGTGGCGGCCTTGGCGATCGAGCCGATGCCGAGCACGATCGTGCAGAAGATCACCGGCGCGATCATCATCTTGATGAGCGCGACGAAGCCCTTGCCGATCCAGGCCAGCGAGGCGCCGAACTCGGGCCAGATCAGGCCCACCGCGATCCCGGCCACGACGGCGACGATCACCGCGATGTAGAGCCAGTGCTGCTTGTCGATGCCGCGTGTGCTCTTCGCGGCCGTTGGCGTCATTGCCATGGGGGTCTCCTCGGGTCGGGGCGCCCGCTCCGCCCGGATGAGGCGGATGCACAGCGCCGTCGGCGTGCGCCCCGATCCTCTCGGGACGGCCGCCGCCGTGGATATTTGCGTGCATAGTGTTCGCGGCCGGTCGCGCGGACGGCGCGGCGGGCGGAGCCGCGGGCGGTCACAATGGGGAGCATGTCCCGACGCGGCATGCCCCGCGGCGCGGGGACGGCGGAGGCGGCGCGGCCCATCCGGGAGCGCCGCCGCAGCATCGCGCGCCGCTTCCTGATCCAGTTCGCGCTCATCCTGCTCGCGGGCGCGGCCGTCGTGTTCGCCGGGCTGGCGTACGACGCGCACACGTCGGCCCACGAGCGCGCCGCCGAGACGAGCGCGGATCTCGCCACGACGCTCGCGATCGACCCCACCGTGATCGAGGCGGTCGCCGCGGCGCACGAGCGCGCGGCGAGCGACCGCGACGGCTCGGTCGCCGCGGCGTCGTCCGTGCTGCAGCCGTACGTCGAGGGCATCCTGCGCGCGACCGACGTCGACTACGTCACGATCATGGACACCGACCGCACGCGCTACACGCACGCGAACCCGGAACGGATCGGCGGGCGGTTCCTCGGCACCATCGAGCCCGCTCTGGCGGGCGAGACGTTCACCGAGGTCTACGAGGGCACGCTCGGTCCCTCCGTGCGCGCGGTCACGCCGGTGCGCTCGGGCGGCGACATCGTCGGCCTCGTGTCGGCGGGCGTGACCCTGCAGAACGTGACCGAGGCGATCCTGGTGCGGCTGCAGCTCGTGGGGCTGTTCACGATCGTGGTCGTCGGGCTCGGCGCGCTCGCCGCGTGGGGCCTGTTCCGGCGGCTCGACCGCGTGACCGACGGCCGCGACGCCGACGAGCTCGCCCGGCTGTTCGCGGCGCACGAGGCCGTGCTGCACTCGCTCGAGGAGGGGCTGCTGCTGATCGAGCGGAGGCCGGGTGAGCCCGCGCGCGTGGTGCTCGCGAACGACCAGGCGACCCGCATGCTCGGCCTCGAGAGCACGCCGCCCTTCGCCGTCGACGATCTCGAGCTTCCGGATGAGGTCCGCGATCTGCTCGCGGGCACGGACCGCGACGAGGTGGTGCGCCTCGCGGGACGCGACCTGCTGGTCGCGCGCGACGAGACCGAGCTCGCGGGCCGGACCGCCGAGATCCTGACCCTGCGCGATCGCACCGAGCTGCGGCGCGTGACGGGCGAGCTGTCGAGCGTGCGGACCATCTCGGATGCGCTGCGCGCGCAGGCGCACGAGTTCGACAACCGCCTGCACACGATCGCGTCGCTCATCGAGCTCGGCCGCGCCGACGAGGCGCTGAAGTTCGCCGCGTCGGAGCGCGACCTCGGCCAGCGGCTGGCCGACCGGGTCCTGCACGCCGTCGACGAGCCGGTGATCGCGGCGCTCATGCTCGGCAAGGCCGCGCAGGCCCACGAGCGCGCGGTCGAGATGCACTTCGAGACCCACCTCGCGCCCGGCACGCAGGGCCTGCAGCCGGCCGACGTCGTGACCATCCTGGGCAACCTGATCGACAACGCGATCGACGCGGCCGCGCGCCGCGCCGCCCGCACGGGGGACACGGATGCGTGGGTCGAGGTGTACCTCGCGAGCACGGACGACGGGTCGCTCGTGTTCCAGGTGACCGACAGCGGCGACGGGGTGCCCGAGGAGGAGCGCGAGCGGATCTTCCGGCGCGGGTACTCGACCAAGGACGCCGAGTCGCAGGCCCACGGCTACGGGCTGACGCTCGTGCGGCAGGTGGTCGAGGGGCTCGGCGGCACGATCGAGGTCACATCGGCGCCCGGCGGCGGCGCCGTGTTCACGGCGATTCTGCCGGCGCCTGGGGCGCCCGCCACGGGCCCCGTCGCGCAGCCCACGGGGGTCGCGCGATGATCCGGGTCCTGGTGGTCGAGGACGACCCGCGCACCGCCGCCGCGCACGGCGAGTACGTCGGCCGGATCGACGGATTCGAGCTGGCGGGCATCGCCCACACCGCGAGCGCCGCCCGCCGCGAGCTGCGCGACGCGGTGGCCCGCGGCGAGCGCATCCACCTGCTGCTGCTGGACCTGAACCTGCCCGACGGGCACGGGCTCGCGCTGTGTCGCGAGCTGCGGGCATCCGGCCTGGTGGTCGACGTGATCGCGGTCACCGCCGTGCGCGAACTCGACGCGGTGCGGCAGGCGGTCGCGGTCGGCGTCGTGCAGTACCTGATCAAGCCGTTCGTGTTCGAGGTGTTCGCCCAGAAGCTCGCGGCGTACCGCGCGTTCTCCGACCGGATGACCGCGCCCGTGTCGACGCTGAGTCAGCGCGAGGTCGACGGCGCGTTCGCGGCGCTGCGCACGTCGAACGCCCCGGGACTGCCCAAGGGACTGTCGGAGGAGACGCTCGACGCGGTCTCGGAGCTGCTCGCCGCGAGCGAGCAGGCCCGCTCGGCCAGCGAGGTCGCCGAGGCGCTCGGCCTCTCCCGGGTCACGGCCCGCCGCTACCTCGAGCACCTCGCCGACCGCGGCGTGGCCACCCGCGCCCCGCGCCACGGCTCCCGCGGCCGCCCCGAGCTCGAGTACTCCCGGCCCCGGTCATAGCCCCGGCGGTTGCTTCGCCGACACAACGCAGGACCTCCCACGCATCCCGGGCGCGCCATCCGCGTGTTTCCGCGGGTGGCGGCCCGCCGGCGTCGGTCTGCTCCTGCGTTGTGTCGCCCGCCGGGTGTCCAACCCCTGTGGTGGTTGAGCGAGGGAGCGGAGCGACCGAGTCGAAACCCCTGAAGCCGCCGCCGGCTCAGAACCGCGTCGGTCCGACCGTCTCGTAGCGGATCCAGGCCTCGAGCGGGCTCCGTCCCGACACCTCCCAGGCGCCGATCGTGCGCGCCTTGAACACCGCGGGGTTGTGGCTCGCCACGACGCGCGCGTTGCGCCAGTGCCGGTCCAGCGCGCGCGTGCGCTCGGTCGCCGACGCCCCGCCGATCTCGAACAGGCGGGTCGCGGCGGCGGGCACCTCGTCGGTCGCGAGCACCTGCGCGCGGTACACCGCCACCTCGGCGCGCTCGAGCAGCGCCCGGTCCAGCGCCTCGCCGGGCGGGGTCGCCGCCACGGCGGCATCCAGCGCCCGGGCCGCCTCCAGCGTCGCGGCCCGCACGGCGAACGCCTGGGTCGAGAGCCGGCCGACCACCTCGAGCACCTGCGGATCGTCGGCCGGGCGGGCGGTGTTCGCGTGCACGTAGCTGCGCGTCCGCGGGCGCACGAACGCGGCGGCGTCCCGCACGACCTCTTCCGCGATGCCCGCCAGCACGGCCACGAGGTACAGCTGGTAGAACGCCTGGATGTGCGTCAGCGGCCCCTCGCCGTACACCGCGAAGTCGGCTTCGTCGACGCGCACGCCGTCGAACACGGTCGTCCCGCTCGCCGTCTGGCGCTGGCCGAAGCCGTCCCAGTCGTCGAGCACGCGGACGCCGGTGGCGTCGGTCGGGACCGCGAACGTGACCCGCCGCCCGTCGCGCGCGGCGGCGAGGTACACCCAGTCGGAGTACGCCGTGCCGGTCGAGTAGAACTTGCGGCCGTCCAGTCGCCAGCCGTCCTCATCCTCGGTCACGGTCGTGCTGATGTCGGCCAGGGTCGTGCCCGTGAGCTCGCTCGTGGCGTTGCCGACGAGCGCGCCGTCGGCGATCCGGCGGATCCACTCGTCCCGGTCCCGGCCCGGGGCGCGCCGCAGCACGAGCTCCACGAAGCCGAAGTGACTGCGCAGCAGGTGCCCCACGTTGGAGTCCGCGGCCGAGAGCGCGATCACCAGCTCGATCGTGTCGGCGATCGACGCGCCGCCCGCCTCGGGCAGCCGGACCGCCCCGATCCCCGCGTCCGCCAGCGACCGCACGACGTCGTGGGGAGCGGCATCCGCGAGCTCCCGCTCGACCGCACCCGCACGGACCTGGTCGATCAGCGGGCCGAACCGGTCGACGAGGCTCACGAGAACGCCCCGCGCCACCGGCGCGCCGGATGCCGGTCCGGCAGCTGATCGTGCCCGAAGAGCTTGCGCCGCAGCGTGCCCTCCGCGTACTCGCGCTGCACCAGGCCGCGCTCCTGCAGGGTCGGAACGACATGATCGACGAACTCCTCGTAGCTGCCGGGCAGCCACCAGTTCATGACGTTGATGCCGTCGACGCCGATGTCCTGCCACCGCTCGAGCTCGTCCGCGATCTGCTCGGGCGTCCCGACGACGCGCGCCCGCAACTTGGCCGACAGGCCCGCGAGATCCCGGATGGTCGGCTCGCGATCCGGGGCGGCCTCGCGCAGCCACTGCAGGTGCGACTGCCCCATGTGCGTCTTGACCTGGGACAGCGGCGTGTTCGGATCCAGAGCGGCGCCGGTCTCGGGGTCGTAGCCGAGGTTCGAGTGGAGCAGGAACCCATCGGGGGACAGCAGCTCGTCGATCTCGGCGGAGCGGCGCCGCGCCTCCTCCTCGGTCGACCCGATCACGAACGTGAGCCCGAGGAAGAACAGCAGGTCCTCCGGCCGGCGTCCGGCCGCCGCGACCTCGGCGCGCGTGGACGCGATCAGCTCGGCGGTCTTCTCGCGCGTGGAGGTCAGGATGAACTGCGCCTCGGCGTTGTGCGCGGCGAACGCCCGGCCCGCGGGCGACGACCCGGCCTGGAACAGCACGGGCGTGCGCTGCGGCGACGGCTTCGACAGGTGGGGGCCTGCGACCCGGTAGCGCTTGCCGACGTGGTCGATGCGGTGGATGCCCGCCGCGTCCGACACGACGCCCGCCGCCTTGTCGGCCAGGAACGCGTCGTCATCCCACGAGCCCTCCCACAGCTTCGTGACGACGTCGACGTACTCCTGCGCCCACGCGTAGCGCTCGTCGTGCTCCTCGAGGCGGTCGTGGCCGAAGTTGCGCGCGGCGCCGTCGAGCGCGCTCGTGACGATGTTCCATCCGATCCGGCCGCCCGACAGGTGGTCCAGCGTCGACACGCGCCGCGCGAACTCGAACGGATGCGCCTGCAGCACCGAGCTCGTGAACGCCAGCCCGAGGTGCTCCGTGTGGGTCGCCAGCGCCGCGGCCAGGATCGACGGATCGGCATTGGGCACCTGCAGGCCCTCGCGCGCGTTGACCGTGTAGTCGCCGTCGGCCGGGCCGTACAGGCCGACCACGTCGGCGAAGAACAGGGTGTCGAACCGCCCGCGCTCGAGCGTCTTGGCGAGATCGATCCACATCCGGACGTCGTCGAACTCGTGCTGGCGCGCCTCGGGGTGACGCCACAGCCCGTGCTGGATGTGCGAGACCGTGTCCATCACGAAAGCGGCGAGGCGAAGCGGTGGGCGAACGGGCATGACTCTCCTCCGGTGGCGTCCCTCCATCCTGACCCCGCGCACGGACCGGAGAGGGTTCTCCGTGACGCCGCGTTACGTCGCGCGACGTCGTGTTGCGGGCGACCTTGCCGCCCGGCCGGGAGCGCCAGCACGCTCGGGAAGACCCCCCGGAAAGGAGACGCCATGAGCAGCGCAGTCCGAACCGACACCCCGAGCGCGCCGGCCGACACGTCGCCGAGCCCCGCGGCGACCCGTCGCGTGCTGGCCGCGAGCTTCGTCGGCACGACGATCGAGTGGTACGACTTCTACATCTACGCGCAGGCCTCCGCGCTGGTGTTCGGCGCGACGTTCTTCCCGTCCACCGACCCCACGGTCGGCCTGATCGCCGCATTCGCCACCTACGGTGTCGGATTCGCCGCCCGGCCGCTGGGCGGCATCATCGCGGGTCACCTCGGCGACCGGATCGGCCGCAAGCGTCTGCTCGTGTACTCGCTGCTCCTCATGGGCGTGGCGACGTTCCTGATCGGCCTCCTTCCGGGCTACGAGGTGTGGGGCATCGGAGCGGTCATCGGCCTGGTCGTGCTGCGTCTGGCGCAGGGCCTGTCCGTGGGCGCCGAGTGGGGCGGATCCGCGCTCCTGTCGACCGAGCACGCGTCCCACCGGCGCCGCGGGTTCTTCGGCTCCTTCACGCAGGTGGGATCGGCGGCGGGACTCCTGCTCGCGACCGGCGCGCTCGCCGTCGCGCAGGCGGCCTTCGGCCCCGAGGCGTTCGCCGCGTGGGGCTGGCGCGTCCCGTTCCTCGCCAGCGCGGTCCTCGTGGTCATCGGCCTCGTGATCCGCCTGGGCGTCGAGGACGCCCCCGAGTTCCGGCGCCTGCGTGAGGCCGGCGAGGTCCGCCGGCTGCCGGTCGTGGCCGTGCTGCGCGAGGCGCCGCGCGGAGTGCTCGTGACGATCGGCCTGCGCCTCGTGCAGCCCGCGTGGTTCTCGATCCTGACCGTGTACTCGCTGAACTACCTGAAGGAGCAGCGCGGCGACGCGCAGATCGGCGTGACCATCCTGATCGCGGTCGCGGCCCTGAGCGTCTTCACCACCCCGCTGTGGGGATGGCTGAGCGACCGGTACGGGCGCCGCACGATCGCGATCGCGGCGGCGGCCGGCATCGGCATCCTGGTGTGGCCCTTCTTCGGGATCCTGGAGTCCGGATCGCCGATCTGGGTCTGGGCCGTGTTCGTGCTCGGGATGAACGTGCTCCACGACGCGATCTACGGGCCGCAGGCGGCATGGTTCGCCGAGCAGTTCCCGACCGACCTGCGCTACTCGGGCGTCTCGCTCGGCTACCAGGTGGGCAGCATCTTCTCGAACGGCCTGACCCCGCTGCTCGCCGTGGTGTTCGTGCAGTGGGCCGGGGGTGACACCTGGATCCTGTCGGCGTTCATCGCGTTCTACGCGGTGCTGAGCATCCTGGCGGCCGCGAAGGCGGTGGACCGCTCGGCGCGCACCGCGCGCGGCGCGCGCCCGTCGGCCGTGGCCGAGGAGCTCGCTCCCGCGTGAGCCCCGGTCGTCGAGCGGAGCTCGCTGGCGCTCGCTCCGCCCGGCGGCCCGGAGGCGTCACCGCGGGGTCGCGGCGGCCAGCCGCGTCGCCGCGGTGATCTCGCGGCGCATCCAGCGGAACTGGTGCCGCGGGTCGAACCGCGGCGCGCACAGCACGCACGACATGGCGCGCGTCGGGCGGCGATGCCGGTACGCAGTGTGGCCGGCTGGGCAGACCCCCACCCAGGGGGCGAGCTCGTTCGCGGTCTCGCCGTGATGCGTCGTGCCGCCCACGTAGCCCAGCTCGCGCGCGACGCGCTTCCACTCGGGGCCGTGGCCCGCGGCAGGACCGGCGAGCGCGTGCGCGACCTCGTGCAGCAGGGTCTGGTGGTTGGTGTCATCGTCGTAGCGCGCGGCCAGATAGCGCGACACCGAGATGCGCTTGCGCGCGTAGTCGCACAGTCCGGCGCGGCGCTTGGCGTTGTCGAAGCCGAACGTCCACGCCGGATCGAGGTGATGGGCGATCAGGGCGTTGGCCCAGACCCGCACGCGCTCCAGATCCGACACATCCGAAACGCTATCCGGGGCCTCCGACATCCGGCGCAGCGGCGCGGCGTCGAGTCGCGCGTCAGGCGATGGCGCTCTGGTGGCGGCGCCGGTCGGCCGCCTCGATGCACTGCATGACGGGCTCGAGCTCCTCATCGCTGGCGCCGGACTCCTGGCGCAGGAACAGCGTCTGCTTGAAGTCGGCGCGTGCGCCGTGGATGTCGCCCGCGTCGTAGCGGTTCTTGCCGCGGTGCGAGAGCGCGAACGCGGCGATGCTGTTCCAGCTCTGGCCGAGCGCCTCGTCGATGCAGGTCGACAGCTCGGCCTCGGCCGCGGCGTGCTTGCCGAGCCAGTGGTTGACGCTGGCGTGCAGGATGCGCGCGCGCAGCAGGTCCTTGCGCGTGCCCGACATGCGCGCCAGGCGCACGGCCTGCTCGGAGAGGGGCAGCGACTCGTCCAGGCGCCCCAGCACCTTCAGCAGCCACACCTGCTCGAGCATCGCCGGAAGGCTGCGGAGGTGGCCGATCTCGTCCAGGCGGCGGGCGCACTCGACGGGGTCGACGATCTCACGCAGCGACTCGGTGTCGTACCCGTGGATGTAGTTCACTCGCCTGGCTCCCTTCCCGCACTCGCGATCTCTCCCGATCCCTCGCGATCCGCCTGTCCAGTGTCCCCGAGACAGCCGCGAGCCGCAGCAGGGCACGCCCAGGACATCCGGATCGGTCAGCGCTCGAAGAGCACCTGGCTCGGCTTCGGCGAGTCGGTCGCGTCGCCGTCGACCGCCGGGCGCGCGCCCTGGACGAACGCGTCCACCTCGGCGCCCTGCGCCACCTTCGCGGGGTGCGGGCCGGCCGCCATGAGCCGCGGCAGCCAGTCGGTCGGCAGGGGAGCGGCCGACGCCGCGATGACCAGATTGCCGAACCGCCGGCCCTTGAGCACCTGCACCTCGGCGAGCACGACGACCTCGGGCAGCACCTCGCGGATGGTCGCCACCTGGCGGCGCGCGAACGCCAGCCCCGACCCGTCCGCGACGTTCACCAGCAGGACGCCGCCCGGCGCGAGCAGGCGCGCGGCCGCGCGGTAGAACTCCACGGTGGTCAGGTGCGCGGGGGTCTGCGCGCCCGAGTACACGTCCGAGACCAGGAGGTCGACGGATCCGGCCATCGCCGCGGGCAGGCGCGACAGCCCGTCGCGCGCGTCGCCGATCCGGATCCGGATGCTCGCGCCTCGGGGCAGGGGCAGGTTCTCGCGCACCAGGTCGACGAGCGCCTGCTCGATCTCGATCACCTGCTGCCGCGAGCCCGGCCGCGTCGCCTCGATGTACCGCGGGATCGTCAGCCCGCCGGCGCCCAGGTGCACCGCCGTGAGCGGGCCGTCGGGCAGCTGGTCGATCACGGCGCCCATCCGCGCCACGTACTCGAAGTGCAGGTGCCGCGGGTCGGACGGGTCCACGTGCGACTGCGGCGTGCCGTCGACGTCGACCTCGTATCCCGCGACGTACGGGCTCGGGACGATCCGCGTGATCCGCCCGTCCGACAGCCGCGCCGCCGGCGTCTCCGCCTCGTCCCGCCGCTGCCGCCCCATGCGTCTCAGGGTACGGCGCTGCCCCGTGGTGGTTGAGCGGCGGTCGTTGAGCGGAGCGAAGCGGAGTCGAAACGCAGAAGCGGAGTCGAAACGCAGAAGCGGAATCGAAACGCAGAAGCGGAGTCGAAACGCAGAAGCGGAGTCGAAACGTGCTGAAGCGTCCCGGCCGACCGAAGCCCATAACCTGGCGGGATGGAACGGGGACGGATCGCGCTGGCGGGCGTGACCACCGCGCTCGTCGGCTTCGCCAGCTCGTCGGCCGTCGTGCTGACGGGCCTCGAGGCGGTCGGCGCGACCCGGGCGCAGGCCGCCTCGGGGCTCGTCGCGCTGTGTCTCACCCAGGCGCTCGGCATGCTGTGGCTCGCGCAGCGCACCCGCATGCCCGTCGTCCTCGCCTGGTCGACGCCCGGCGCGGCGCTCCTCGCCACGGCCGCGGTGCCCGAGGGCGGATGGCCCGCCGCGGTGGGCGCCTTCCTCGTCGCGGGCGTGCTCATCGTGCTCACGGCCCTGTGGCCGGGGCTGTCGCGGCTCGTCGCCGCCATCCCGGCCCCGATCGCCCAGGCCATGCTCGCGGGAGTTCTCGTCGGCCTGTGCCTCACGCCGGTGCGCGGCGTCGTCGAGGATCCCCTCGCCGTCGCGCCGGTCATCCTGGTCTGGCTCGTCCTGATGCGGCTCGCCGCCACCTGGGCCGCGCCCGCGGCCTTCGCGGTCGGCCTGGTGATCCTGGGCATCGAGGCGGTCGCGCGCGGGGGTGCGGATGGGCCCCTCCTCCCGGTGCTCGAGCCGGTCGCGCCCGCCTTCACCTGGTCGGCCGTGCTCGGCCTGGCGCTGCCGCTGTACATCGTGACCATGGCGTCGCAGAACGTCCCGGGCGCGGCCGTGCTCGGCTCGTACGGATACCGCGCCCCGTGGCGCGAGAGCATGGCGGTCACGGGCGTCGGCACCGTCCTCGGGGCGCCCTTCGGCGGTCACGCCATCAACCTCGCCGCGATCACCGCGGCGCTCGCCGCATCGCCCGACGCGCATCCGGACAGGGCGGAGCGCTGGCGCGCGGTGCGCGTCGCCGCGGTCCTCTATCTGGTCCTGGCCGCGCTGGCTACCGCGATCACCACGCTGGTCGGCGTCGCGCCGGTCGTGCTCGCGGCGGTCGCCGGCGTCGCCCTGGTCCCGACCCTCGCCTCGTCCCTGCGGGCCGCCATGGCCGAGGACGGCGGCCGCATCGCCCCCGCGATCACGTTCGTCGTCGCGGCGAGCGGCATCTCGATCCTCGGCATCGGCGCGGCCTTCTGGGCGCTCGCCGCGGGCCTCCTGGCCCACGCCATCCTCCGCCGTCGCTGACCCGAGGTCGATCCACGCGGCCGCCTCGATCGCGAGACCGCATCGCTCCGCCGAGACAGCAGCGGGCCACTGCGGTCTGGCGTGGGCGTTGCAGTCTCAGCCGCGCGTTGCAGTCTCGCGAGCGCCGCGTCCGCTCGATGACCGGGTACGACCCCGGATCGCGCGGGTTTATACCGGAGGGTGGAACCTTCGTCAAGGATCCGCTGGACAACGCGTGTCGGGCGTCCTATAGTGGGTATTTGCGCTCCTTGGATTCCCCCATGCCTTCATATGGTGGTCGGCTGGTGCTCATGATCCCCGCAGATAGCGGCGTGTGGTCTGGGTGTACGGGATGGACGGAGTCGCACCTCACCTGTCGACAAGGAACTCAGCGGCCCCGCCACGGTCGCTCATGGAGGTAATCCCCTTGGCTGCTGCGCGCAACGCAACCACCACCACTCCCAAGAACGGTCGCGGAGCATCCCGCCTCTCGTTCGCCAAGATCTCCGACACGCTCACGGTCCCCGACCTGCTGGCGCTGCAGACCGAGTCGTTCGACTGGCTGGTCGGAAACGACGCCTGGAAGGCCCGCGTCGCCGAGGCCAAGGCCGCCGGTCGCAACGACGTCCCCGAGCGGAGCGGACTCGAGGAGATCTTCGAGGAGATCTCGCCGATCGAGGACCTGAGCGAGACCATGCAGCTCTCGTTCACGAACCCGTACCTCGAGCCCGAGAAGTACTCGATCGAGGAGTGCAAGGACCGCGGCAAGACCTACGCGGCCCCGCTCTACGTCGAGGCCGAGTTCATGAACCACCAGACCGGTGAGATCAAGACCCAGACGGTCTTCATGGGCGACTTCCCGCTGCAGACCGACAAGGGCACGTTCATCATCAACGGCACCGAGCGTGTCGTGGTGTCGCAGCTCGTGCGCTCGCCCGGCGTCTACTTCGACAAGACCCCCGACAAGACGTCCGACAAGGACATCGTGTCGGCGCGCGTCATCCCGAGCCGCGGCGCGTGGCTCGAGTTCGAGATCGACAAGCGCGACCAGGTCGGCGTCCGCATCGACCGCAAGCGCAAGCAGTCGGTCACGGTCTTCCTCAAGGCCCTCGGCATGACCAGCGAGGAGATCCTCGCCGAGTTCGCCGGCATCGCGTCGATCGAGGAGACCCTCGCGAAGGACACGATCCTCACCAAGGAGGACGCGCTCCGCGACATCTACCGCAAGCTGCGTCCGGGCGAGCAGGTGGCCGCCGAGGCCGCCCGCGCGCTGCTCGACAACTTCTACTTCAACCCGAAGCGCTACGACCTGGCCAAGGTGGGTCGCTACAAGATCAACCAGAAGCTCGGGATCGACCGCCCGCTGAGCGACTCGGTGCTGACCGTCGAGGACATCGTCGCGACGATCAAGTACCTCGTCCGCCTGCACCGCGGCGACGAGACCTTCGAGGGCGTTCGCAACGGCAAGCCCGCCGAGCTGCGCCTGTCGGTCGACGACATCGACAACTTCGGCAACCGTCGCATCCGCGCGGTCGGCGAGCTCATCCAGAACCAGGTCCGCACCGGTCTGTCGCGCATGGAGCGCGTCGTCCGCGAGCGCATGACCACGCAGGACATCGAGGCGATCACGCCGCAGACCCTGATCAACGTGCGCCCCGTCGTGGCCGCGATCAAGGAGTTCTTCGGCACGTCGCAGCTGTCGCAGTTCATGGACCAGAACAACCCGCTCGCGGGCCTGACCCACAAGCGCCGCCTGTCGGCGCTGGGCCCGGGCGGTCTGTCGCGTGAGCGCGCCGGCGTCGAGGTCCGCGACGTCCACCCGTCGCACTACGGCCGCATGTGCCCGATCGAGACGCCGGAAGGCCCGAACATCGGTCTGATCGGCTCGCTCGCCTCGTTCGCGCGGATCAACTCGTTCGGCTTCATCGAGACGCCGTACCGTCGCGTGGTCGACGGCAAGGTCACGAACGAGATCGACTACCTCACGGCTGCCGAGGAGGAGGCGTACATCGTCGCCCAGGCCAACGCGCCGCTGAAGGACGACGGCTCGTTCGCCGAGGACCGCGTGCTCGCGCGTCAGGTCGGCGGCGAGGTCGACCTGGTCCCCGCCGAGGAGATCGGCTACATGGACGTCTCGCCGCGCCAGATGGTGTCGGTCGGCACGTCGCTGATCCCGTTCCTCGAGCACGACGACGCGAACCGCGCCCTCATGGGTGCCAACATGCAGCGCCAGGCCGTGCCGCTGCTCCGCTCGGAGGCGCCGCTGGTCGGCACGGGCATGGAGAACTACGCCGCGATCGACGCCGGTGACACGCTCATCGCCGACAAGGCCGGCGTGGTCGTCGAGGTCTCGGCCGACTACGTCCGCCTGCAGCTCGACGAGGGCGGCACGCGCGACTACTTCCTGCGCAAGTTCGACCGCTCGAACCAGGGCAACAACTACAACCAGCGCGTGATCGTCGACGCGGGCGACCGCGTCGAGGTCGGCGAGGTCATCGCGGATGGCCCCGCCACCGAGAACGGCGAGCTCGCGCTGGGCAAGAACCTCCTGGTCGCGTTCATGAACTGGGAGGGCTACAACTACGAGGACGCCATCATCCTCAGCCAGAACCTGGTGAAGGACGACACCCTCACCTCGATCCACATCGAGGAGTACGAGGTCGACGCCCGCGACACGAAGCTCGGCAAGGAGGAGATCACGCGCGACCTCCCCAACGTCAGCCCGGAGCTGCTGAAGGACCTCGACGAGCGCGGCATCATCCGCATCGGCGCCGAGGTGCGTCCCGGCGACATCCTCGTCGGCAAGGTCACGCCCAAGGGCGAGACCGAGCTCTCGGCCGAGGAGCGCCTGCTCCGCGCGATCTTCAACGAGAAGAGCCGCGAGGTCCGCGACACGTCGCTGAAGGTGCCCCACGGTGAGCAGGGGACCGTCATCGCGGTCAAGGAGTTCAACGCCGAGGAGGGCGACGACGAGCTCGGCTCGGGCGTCAACCGCCGCGTCGTGGTCTACATCGCCCAGAAGCGCAAGATCACCGAGGGCGACAAGCTCGCCGGCCGCCACGGCAACAAGGGCGTCATCTCGAAGATCCTGCCGGTCGAGGACATGCCGTTCCTCGCCGACGGCACGCCGGTCGACATCATCCTGAACCCGCTCGGCGTCCCCGGCCGCATGAACTTCGGCCAGGTGCTCGAGCTGCACCTCGGCTGGATCGCGGCGCAGGGCTGGAAGATCGAGGGCATGCCGGAGTGGGCGAAGCACCTGCCCGAGGATGCCCTCGAGGCCGCCCCGCGCACCAAGGTCGCGACCCCGGTGTTCGACGGCGCGCACGAGGCGGAGCTGGCGGGTCTGCTCGACTCGACCCTGCCGAACCGCGACGGCGACCGCCTGATCGACAGCTCGGGCAAGACCCAGTTGTTCGACGGCCGCTCGGGTGAGCCGTACCCGTTCCCGATCTCGGTCGGCTACATGTACATCCTGAAGCTGCACCACCTCGTGGACGACAAGATCCACGCGCGCTCGACGGGTCCCTACTCGATGATCACGCAGCAGCCGCTGGGTGGTAAGGCGCAGTTCGGCGGCCAGCGCTTCGGTGAGATGGAGGTGTGGGCCCTCGAGGCCTACGGTGCGGCGTACGCGCTGCAGGAGCTCCTGACCGTCAAGTCCGACGACATCCTCGGCCGCGTCAAGGTGTACGAGGCCATCGTCAAGGGCGAGAACATCCCGGAGCCCGGCATCCCCGAGTCGTTCAAGGTGCTCATGAAGGAGATGCAGTCGCTCTGCCTGAACGTCGAGGTCCTCTCGGCCGACGGCACGGCGGTCAACCTCCGCGACACCGACGACGAGGCCTTCCGCGCGGCGGAGGAGCTCGGCATCAACATCTCGAGCCGATTCGAGTCCGCCTCGATCGACGAGATCTAAGCCCGGCCGATACAGAGATTTCCAAACAGGAGACATCAATTGCTCGACGCAACCACTTTCGATGAGCTTCGCATCGGCCTGGCCACCGCCGACGACATCCGTCGTTGGTCCTTCGGTGAGGTCAAGAAGCCCGAGACCATCAACTACCGCACCCTGAAGCCCGAGAAGGACGGTCTGTTCGGTGAGCAGATCTTCGGCCCCTCGCGCGACTGGGAGTGCGCCTGCGGCAAGTACAAGCGCGTGCGCTTCAAGGGCATCGTCTGCGAGCGCTGCGGTGTCGAGGTCACCAAGAGCTCGGTCCGCCGTGAGCGCATGGGCCACATCGAGCTCGCCGCGCCCGTCACGCACATCTGGTACTTCAAGGGCGTGCCCTCGCGCCTGGGCTACCTGCTCGACATGGCGCCGAAGGACCTCGAGAAGGTCATCTACTTCGCCGCCTACATGGTGATCTCCGTGGACGAGGATGCGCGTCACCGCGACATGCCGACCCACGAGAACAACCTGCGTCTCGAGATCAAGAACATCGGCGACCGCCGCGATGCCCGCATCGCCGCCCGCCTCCAGAAGCTGGAGGAGGAGCTCGCCGCTCTCGAGGCCGAGGACGCCAAGGCCGACCAGAAGAAGAAGGTCAAGGACGCCGCCGAGAAGGAGATGGCGACGATCCGCAAGCGCGCGGACGAGCAGGTCGCCAAGCTCGAGCGCATGTGGGACGAGTTCCGCAACCTCGAGGTCGGCCAGCTCAAGGCGGAGGACGACGTCTTCCAGGAGCTGCAGGACCGCTTCGGCCAGTACTTCGAGGCCCACATGGGCGCCGAGGCGATCCAGCGTCGCCTGGCCGAGTTCGACCTGGCCGCCGAGGCCGAGTCGCTGCGCCTGCAGATCACCGAGGGCAAGGGTCAGCGCAAGATCCGCGCGATCAAGCGCCTGAAGGTCGTCTCGTCGTTCCTCTCGACCGGCATGTCGCCGGCCGCGATGGTCCTCGACGTGGTCCCGGTGATCCCGCCGGAGCTGCGCCCGATGGTCCAGCTGGACGGCGGCCGCTTCGCGACCTCCGACCTGAACGACCTGTACCGCCGCGTGATCAACCGCAACAACCGTCTGCGTCGCCTCATCGACCTCGGTGCCCCCGAGATCATCGTGAACAACGAGAAGCGCATGCTGCAGGAGGCCGTCGACGCGCTGTTCGACAACGGCCGCCGCGGTCGTCCCGTCACCGGCACCGGCAACCGCGCCCTGAAGTCGCTCAGCGACATGCTCAAGGGCAAGCAGGGTCGCTTCCGTCAGAACCTGCTCGGAAAGCGCGTCGACTACTCGGGCCGTTCGGTCATCGTCGTCGGCCCGCAGCTCAAGCTTCACCAGTGCGGTCTGCCCAAGCAGATGGCGCTCGAGCTGTTCAAGCCGTTCGTGATCAAGCGCCTGATCGACCTCGGTCACTCGCAGAACATCAAGGCCGCCAAGCGCTCGGTCGAGCGCACGCGCCCTGAGGTCTGGGACGTGCTCGAGGAGATCATCCGCGAGCGTCCGGTGCTGCTGAACCGCGCCCCCACGCTGCACCGTCTGGGCATCCAGGCGTTCGAGCCGCAGCTCGTCGAGGGCAAGGCCATCCAGCTGCACCCGCTCGTCTGCGCGGCCTTCAACGCCGACTTCGACGGCGACCAGATGGCCGTCCACCTCCCCCTCTCGGTGGAGGCGCAGGCGGAGGCGCGCATCCTGATGCTCGCGTCGAACAACATCCTGAAGCCGTCGGACGGCCGCCCGGTGACCCTGCCCGCGCAGGACATGATCATCGGTCTGCACCACCTGACCACGCTGAAGGACGGCGCCAAGGGCGAGGGCCGCGTGTTCGGCTCGGTGGCCGAGGCGATGCTCGCGAAGGACGAGGGCACCCTCGACCTGCAGGCGAAGATCCGGATCCGCATCCCGGGCCTGACCTTCCTCGAGGGCCAGGCGCCCGAGGACTACGAGACCAAGGGCCTCGTGGACACCTCGCTCGGCCAGGCGATCTTCAACGACCAGCTGCCGAAGGGCTACCCCTTCGTGCGCGAGCAGGCCGACAAGGGCAAGCTCTCGCAGATCGTCAACAAGCTGGCGGAGGAGTACCCGAAGACCGAGGTCGCGGCCACGCTGGACCGCGTCAAGGACGCCGGTTACTACTGGGCCACGCGCTCGGGTGTCACGGTGTCGCTGAGCGACGTCATCACGCCCGCGAACAAGGCCGAGATCATCGCCAAGTACGAGCAGCAGGCGGCCAAGGTCACCTCGCAGTACGAGAAGGGCCTCACGACCGACGCCGAGCGTCGTCAGGAGCTCATCAAGATCTGGACCGAGGCGACCGACGAGGTCCAGAAGGAGATGCGCGCCGCGTTCCCCGAGGACAACACCATCAACCGCATGGTGTCGTCGGGTGCCCGTGGTAACTGGCTGCAGATCCGCAACATCGCGGGTATGCGAGGCCTGGTGAACAACCCGAAGGGTGAGATCATCCCCCGCCCGATCATCTCCTCGTACCGCGAGGGTCTGTCGGTGGCGGAGTACTTCATCGCGACGCACGGTGCCCGCAAGGGTCTGGCCGACACGGCCCTCCGTACGGCCGACTCGGGTTACCTCACGCGTCGTCTCGTGGACGTCTCGCAGGATGTCATCATCCGCGAGGACGACTGCGGCACCTCGAAGGGCCTCGAGTACCCGATCGCCGCGTTCGACTCGACCGGCACGCTGGTCAAGGACGCGAACGTGGAGAACGCCGTGTTCGCCCGCACCCTCGCGGTCGACGTGGTGGGCGAGGACGGCACCGTGCTCGCCGCCGCCGGCTCGGACGTGGGCGACGTGCTCATCGACCGCCTGGTCGAGGCGGGCGTGGAGTCCATCAAGGTGCGCTCGGTGCTCACCTGCGACTCGGCCGTCGGCGTCTGCGCGCAGTGCTACGGCCGCTCGCTCGCGACCGGCAAGCTCGTCGACATCGGCGAGGCCGTCGGCATCATCGCGGCCCAGTCGATCGGTGAGCCCGGCACGCAGCTGACGATGCGCACCTTCCACACCGGTGGTTCGGCTTCGGCGGACGACATCACGCAGGGTCTGCCCCGCGTGCAGGAGCTGTTCGAGGCCCGCACCCCCAAGGGCGCGTCGCCGATCGCCGAGGCCGCCGGCCGCGTCACGATCGACGAGACCGAGAAGGCCAAGAAGGTCATCATCACGCCCGACAACGGCGACGAGCCCGTCGTCTACCCGGTGCTGAAGCGTGCGACCCTCCTCGTCGAGGACGGCCAGCACGTCGAGGTCGGTCAGCCCCTCCAGGTCGGCACGCTCGACCCGAAGGAGATCATGCGCGTGCAGGGTGCCCGCGAGGTGCAGAAGTACCTCGTCGGCGGCGTGCAGGGCGTGTACCGCTCGCAGGGTGTGCCGATCCACGACAAGCACATCGAGGTCATCGTCCGCCAGATGCTGCGCAAGGTCACCGTGGTCGACCACGGCGAGACCGACCTGCTCCCCGGCGAGATGGTCGACCTGCGTCGCTACCAGGACATCAACCGTGCGGCCGTGGCCGAGGGCAAGCGCCCCGCGTCGGGTCGTCCGGAGCTGATGGGTATCACGAAGGCGTCGCTCGCGACGGAGTCGTGGCTGTCGGCCGCCTCGTTCCAGGAGACGACGCGCGTCCTCACCGAGGCCGCGATGCAGGGCAAGCGCGACCCGCTCGTCGGCCTCAAGGAGAACGTGATCATCGGAAAGCTGATCCCCGCCGGCACGGGCCTTGCGAAGTACCGCAACGTCACGGTCGAGGCGACGGAGGAGGCGAAGAGCGAGCGGTACCCCAACCGCATCTTCGCGTCGGACGGCGCCTTCGCGGACGGCGACTACAGCTACGTCGACTTCGACGCGTTCTCGACGGACGACTTCACGCCCGGCACCTACAACTGAGCGTGAACGGATGAACCGGAGGGCCCTGGCAGCAGCCAGGGCCCTCCGGCGTTTCTCTCCCGGGAGCGGCGAGGCTCCGCGGTCGCGTCCGGTCGGACCGGTACCCTCGGGCAGGCAGGGGACCGTCCCCGACAGCGTGAGGAGTGCTTCGAATGAGTGACGCCCAGGGTCGTGACCGCGAGCCCACCACCGGCGAGCCCATCGAGGGATCGGCCGAGCCGGCGCCCGCGGCGGACGACGCCGCCCGAGCCGAGCACGCAGAGACCGACGCCTCCCGCACGGACGACGCCGCGAGCGACGCGGCGACCGGCGATCCCGCCGCCGACACGACGGATGAGCCCGCCGGCCCCTCGGACACGGGCGAGATCCCGGCTTCCCGCCGCGAGTTCCGCAACACCGGGGCGATCGACACGGTCGCTACGCCTCAGGACGACGCGCCCGTGACGCGGCCCGCGGCCGATGAGACGCCCGCCGCGGAGGAGCCGGACTACGCGGCGCTCGCGGCCGACCTCGACGCCCTCGAGAACCGGGGCGCGACGACCACGCTGCCCACGCGCTCCGCCGACGCGGGCGAGCCCGCGAAGAAGCCCGACCCCTGGTTCGAGCCCGCCGACACCACGCAGACCTTCACGGCCAGCGACGCGTACGACGCGCCGCCCGCCGAGCCCGCGATCACCGCGAGCGAGCCGGTCGCTCCCGAGCACGCCGCCCCCGCGGCGCCGCCGGCGCAGCTGCCGATCTTCGTGCAGGCCCCCGAGCCGCCGCGCGCCAAGGGCAACCGCGGTGCGTCCGGCGCGATCGGCATCCTCGCCGCGCTGGTGTTCGCGGTGCTGTACTTCGGTGCGACGCTGGGCTACCGCGCGCTGCTCGGCCAGGTGTCGACGGACAACGTCGCCGACGCGTCGCTCGAGCTGCTCACCTCGTTCGAGCTCTGGGTGCCGGTCGTCGTCTTCTTCCTGGGCTTCTGGCTGCTGGGCGCCCTCGTGAACCGCGCGCGCTGGGCCGCGTGGGTGCTCCTCGGGGTCTTCGTCGGCGCGATCGCGTACCTCGGTCACATCGCCGGACAGCTGGTGCAGGCGCCGTTCTGGAACATCACGCCCAGCGAGGGCTTCCAGCTCGTCGAGGAGCAGCTGCTGTCGCCGCTGGCGATCGCCGCGTTCGTGTTCGGCCGCGAGATCACCATCTGGTTCGGCGCCTGGGCCGCCCGCCGCGGCGCCCGTGTGACCGAGCGCAACGCCGAGGCGCAGGCCGAGTACGAGCGCACGCTCGAGGCCGGTCCCAAGCTGAGCAGGTGAGGTCGCCGCGAACAGCATGACGTCGCCGGGAGCGCCCGGGAGGTTCCCTCCCGCGGCGCTCCTCGCGTTCGCGGTCGCGGGATACGTGGCGCTGGTCGTGTTCGGCTCGGGCATGCTCAGCCTCGCGACCGACCGGGACGTGATCGCGACGCCCGGGCTGAGCCCCGTCCCCGGCCCGCTCGCCGCCGGCGTCGCCGCGCTGGCGTTCGCCGCATCCCTGTGGCCGGCGCTGCGGCAGGAGCATCCGAGGTACACGGCCGTGATCGGCGTCGCGCTGTTCACGGCGCTCGCGCACCTGGCCGCCCTCTGGATCCTGGCGCTCGTGTTCGGCGCCGACCTCGCCACCGCGACCGCGGCCGCCGGGGGAGCGGCCACCAGCTGGACCTCCGCGGTCTTCGCCGGCGCCGCGGTCGTCGCCGGATGGGCGGCCCTCGCCGTCCGCCGCACCCACGCCCACCGCCCCCAGTGGCCCTGGGAGCAGGACGAGGACGGGGAGTAGGGGCGGCGGGGCGGTGCGTTTCGTCTCCGCTTCGCTCCGCTCAACGACCGCCACTCAACGACCGCAGTAACAGAGATGCCGGTCGTTGAGCGGAGTGAGCGCCAGCGAACGGAGACGAAACGGTCCAGGCGTCCTGCGGCGCTGAGCCCCCTCCCGCGCCTACGCTTATGGCGTGGAGCGCTCACTCGAGACGCAGGTGAGCCAGGCGGTCGACGCCTGGCTGCGCTGGGTGCCGCGCTGGGAGCCGGCCACGCACCGCGGCCGGGTCGCGCCCTGCCGGCGCTGCCTCGGATCGCCCATCCTGTCGTCCGCGGGCCTGGGGTCGGATGTGCCGCACGGCGTGCAGCACGGGCTCTCGACCAGGATCAAGACCATCGTCGACCAGGCGGTCGCCGAGTACACGTCGCGCAACCTTCCGATGCTCCAGGCCGAGCTGGATCAGCAGGCCGCCCGCAACCGCGCGCGCAGCTACCGGCCGACTGAGGGTCTCGACCCCGAGTTCGAGGGGCTGCCGCTCGACCCGGATCCCGTGCCGGGCGCCCCGTTCCTGTTCACCCTGTCGGGCCTCGCGAGCGAGGAGGAGGCGCAGGTGCCGAGCCTGCCGCCGCTCTCCGAGGAGGCCAAGGCGGCGCTGCGCCGCGAGGTCGCGCTGGCCGACGAGTACGCCAACCTGATCGGCCGCGAGGTGTGCGGCATCCTGCTGCACCACCGACTGCGCATCCACGCCGCGGTCGTCGAGTTCGTCGAGCCGCAGATCGAGGCCATGCTCGCCGAGCTCACCCAGAGCCTGGACGCCCCGTTCGACCCGCACGATCCGGGCGACGGGGCCCTCTGAGCGCTTGCACCGACGGCGTCCCGGAGGGTGGAGCGACACGCCGTGAGCCGTGCGATGCGCTATCATGATTCGGTGTGCGTGTAGGCGCGCCCGCTTGCGTGCGCGTGAACCACACATAGGGAACGACCTGCGAACAGGTCACCCCCACGGCATACCCACCACCTCAAACGCTCGACACATCCTGTCGCGCGGGTGGGTCTACGTGAAACCGCGTCGCAACACCGAGCAACACGTCGCGATGCGGGGAACAACCCGCTGTCACCGTGCAGCCCAACTAGGAGAGAACGTGCCAACCATTCAGCAGTTGGTTCGCAAGGGCCGTTCGCCGAAGGTCTCGAAGACCAAGGCGCCCGCCCTGAAGGCGAACCCGCAGCAGGCGGGTGTCTGCACCCGCGTCTACACGACCACGCCCAAGAAGCCGAACTCGGCCATGCGCAAGGTCGCCCGTGTGAAGCTCCGCAACGGCACCGAGGTCACCGCCTACATCCCGGGCGAGGGCCACAACCTGCAGGAGCACTCGCTCGTGCTGGTCCGCGGTGGTCGTGTGAAGGACCTCCCCGGCGTCCGCTACAAGATCGTCCGCGGTGCGCTCGACACCCAGGCTGTCAAGAACCGTAAGCAGGCTCGCAGCCGCTACGGCGCGAAGAAGGGCTGAGTCAGATGCCTCGTAAGGGACCCGCCCCGAAGCGCCCCGTCGTCAACGACCCGGTCTACGGCGCTCCGATCGTCACGCAGCTCGTGAACAAGATCCTCGTCGACGGCAAGAAGTCGATCGCCGAGAACATCGTCTACACCGCCCTCCAGGGCGTCGAGGCGAAGAACGGCCAGGACGCCGTCGCGACGCTCAAGAAGGCGCTCGACAACGTCCGCCCGACCCTCGAGGTCCGCAGCCGCCGCGTCGGCGGCTCGACCTACCAGGTGCCGGTCGAGGTCAAGCCGCACCGCGCGAACACGCTCGCGCTGCGCTGGCTCGTCAGCTACGCCAAGGGCCGTCGTGAGAAGACGATGACCGAGCGTCTGATGAACGAGATCCTCGACGCCTCGAACGGCCTCGGCGCCGCCGTGAAGCGTCGCGAGGACACGCACAAGATGGCCGAGTCGAACAAGGCCTTCGCGCACTACCGCTGGTAAACAGCACCCCGCATCCACGGATGCGGATCCGCCGGCCCCGGATGACGGGACCCGCCGTCCGGGGCCGGCACCCACGCTCTACTCCACACCACACGTAAGGAACCGCAAGTGGCACAAGAGGTGCTCACCGACCTCAAGAAGGTCCGCAACATCGGCATCATGGCGCACATCGATGCCGGTAAGACCACGACGACCGAGCGCATCCTGTTCTACACGGGCGTCAACCACAAGATCGGTGAGACGCACGACGGTGGCGCCACGACCGACTGGATGGAGCAGGAGCAGGAGCGTGGCATCACGATCACGTCCGCTGCTGTGACGTGCTTCTGGAACAACAACCAGATCAACATCATCGACACCCCCGGCCACGTGGACTTCACGGTCGAGGTGGAGCGCTCGCTCCGCGTGCTCGACGGCGCCGTTGCCGTGTTCGACGGCAAGGAGGGCGTGGAGCCCCAGTCGGAGACGGTGTGGCGTCAGGCTGACAAGTACAACGTGCCCCGCATCTGCTTCGTCAACAAGATGGACAAGCTGGGCGCCGACTTCTACTTCACGGTCGACACGATCGTCAACCGCCTGAAGGCCAAGCCGCTCGTGCTGCAGCTGCCGATCGGCGCCGAGAACGACTTCGTCGGCGTCGTCGACCTGGTCGAGATGCGCGCGCTCGTGTGGCCCGGCGACGCCAAGGGCGACGTGACCATGGGCGCCAAGTACGAGATCACCGAGATCCCGGCCGACCTGGCCGACAAGGCGGCCCAGTACCGCGAGCAGCTGCTCGAGACGGTCGCCGAGACCGACGAGGCCCTGCTCGAGAAGTACTTCGGCGGCGAGGAGCTCTCGGTCGAGGAGATCAAGGGCGCGATCCGCAAGCTCACGATCGCCAGCGAGGTCTACCCGGTCCTCTGCGGCTCGGCGTTCAAGAACCGCGGCGTGCAGCCCATGCTCGACGCGGTCGTCGACTACCTCCCGTCGCCCCTCGACGTGCCGGCCATCGAGGCCCACGACCCGAAGGACGAGGAGAAGATCATCGAGCGTCACGCCGACGCCTCGGAGCCCTTCGCCGCGCTGGCCTTCAAGGTCGTGTCGCACCCCTTCTTCGGTCGTCTGACCTACATCCGCGTGTACTCGGGCTCGCTCGAGTCGGGCGCCCAGGTCGTCAACTCGACCAAGGGCAAGAAGGAGCGCATCGGAAAGATCTTCCAGATGCACGCCAACAAGGAGAACCCGGTCGACTCGGTCACCGCGGGTCACATCTACGCGGTCATCGGCCTCAAGGACACGACCACGGGCGACACGCTCTCGGACGCCGCCAACCAGGTCGTCCTCGAGTCGATGACGTTCCCGGAGCCGGTCATCGAGGTCGCGATCGAGCCCAAGACGAAGGCCGACCAGGAGAAGCTGGGCCTCGCGATCCAGAAGCTCGCGGAAGAGGACCCGACGTTCCGCGTCGAGAACAACGCCGAGACCGGTCAGACCGTCGTCAAGGGCATGGGCGAGCTGCACCTCGACATCCTCGTGGACCGCATGAAGCGCGAGTTCAAGGTCGAGGCCAACGTCGGCAAGCCGCAGGTGGCGTACCGCGAGACGATCCGCAAGGTCGTCGAGCGTCACGACTACACGCACAAGAAGCAGACCGGTGGTTCGGGTCAGTTCGCGAAGATCCAGTTCAAGCTGGAGCCGCTCGAGGTGACCGCCGACAAGACCTACGAGTTCGTCAACGAGGTCACCGGTGGCCGCATCCCGCGCGAGTACATCGAGCCCACCAACCAGGGCTTCCAGGACGCGATGAACACGGGTGTCCTCGCGGGCTACCCGATGGTCGGCGTCAAGGCGACCCTGGTCGACGGCGCCTCGCACGACGTCGACTCCTCGGAGATGGCGTTCAAGATCGCCGGCTCGATGGGCTTCAAGGAGGCCGTCCGCAAGGCGAACCCCGTGCTGCTCGAGCCGCTCATGGCGGTCGAGGTCCGTACTCCCGAGGAGTACATGGGCGACGTCATCGGCGACCTGAACTCGCGTCGCGGTCAGATGCAGTCGATGGAGGACGCGCAGGGCGTGAAGGTCATCAAGGCCCTCGTCCCGCTGTCCAGCATGTTCGGCTACATCGGCGACCTGCGTTCGAAGACGTCGGGCCGCGCTGTCTACTCGATGGAGTTCGACAGCTACGCCGAGGTCCCGAAGGCCGTCGCCGACGAGATCATCCAGAAGGGCAAGGGCGAGTAATCGCCTCAGCCTGATGGGCTCGGCGGGGGCCGCCCGAGGGTGGCCCCCGCCCCGAAAACTTCATATCGAGTCTCTACTAGACTGAAGAACATCCCCGGACAGAACCGGTCGCAATCCAGCGCCCGGCCATGATCCATGAACCGTCCTGAGGAGGACCCAGTGGCTAAGGCCAAGTTCGAGCGCACCAAGCCGCACGTGAACATCGGAACGATCGGTCACGTCGACCACGGCAAGACGACGCTCACCGCGGCGATCTCGAAGGTGCTCGCCGACAAGTACCCGTCGGACGTCAACGTCGTGCGCGACTTCTCGTCGATCGACTCGGCTCCCGAGGAGCGCCAGCGCGGCATCACGATCAACATCTCGCACGTCGAGTACGAGACGCCGAAGCGCCACTACGCTCACGTCGACGCCCCGGGTCACGCCGACTACATCAAGAACATGATCACCGGTGCCGCCCAGATGGACGGCGCGATCCTGGTGGTCGCCGCGACCGACGGCCCGATGGCCCAGACGCGTGAGCACGTCCTGCTCGCCAAGCAGGTCGGCGTTCCCTACCTGCTCGTCGCGCTGAACAAGGCCGACATGGTCGACGACGAGGAGATCCTGGAGCTCGTCGAGCTCGAGGTCCGCGAGCTGCTCTCGTCGCAGGGCTTCCCCGGCGACGACGCTCCGGTCGTCCGCGTCTCGGGCCTCAAGGCTCTCGAGGGCGACGAGAAGTGGGTGCAGTCGATCGTCGAGCTCATGGAGGCCGTCGACGAGTCCATCCCGGACCCGGTGCGCGACCGCGACAAGCCGTTCCTGATGCCGATCGAGGACGTCTTCACGATCACCGGCCGTGGCACGGTCGTCACGGGCCGCGCCGAGCGTGGCACGCTGGCCATCAACTCCGAGGTCGAGATCGTCGGCATCCGCCCGACGCAGAAGACCACGGTCACGGGTATCGAGATGTTCCACAAGCAGCTCGACGAGGCCTGGGCCGGCGAGAACTGCGGTCTCCTGCTCCGTGGTCTTAAGCGCGAGGAGGTCGAGCGCGGCCAGGTCGTCGTGAAGCCGGGTTCGGTCACGCCGCACACGAACTTCGAGGGCACCGCGTACATCCTGTCGAAGGACGAGGGTGGCCGCCACAACCCCTTCTACACGAACTACCGCCCGCAGTTCTACTTCCGCACCACGGACGTGACCGGCGTCATCTCGCTGCCCGAGGGCACCGAGATGGTCATGCCCGGTGACACCACGGACATGACGGTGGAGCTCATCCAGCCCATCGCCATGGAGGAGGGCCTCGGCTTCGCGATCCGTGAGGGTGGCCGCACCGTCGGCGCCGGCACGGTGACCAAGATCATCAAGTAAGTACCTCCAGTACTCGCTTCGGGAGCGGGGTCGGATCTTCGGATCCGGCCCCGCTTTCGTGTTCTCTGGGGGTCGTTGAGCGGAGCGACGCACCGCCCCCGGTCGTTGAGCGGAGCGAAGCGGAGTCGAAACGTCTCCGAACTCACCCTGCGCGCTCCGCTCCTCCACAGCCCCACCCGGTACCGTGCCCCACATGACCGACGTCCTCGGCCCGAAGCCCCCGCGCAGCCACGCCCGCATGTGGGTCACCACCCTGCTGCTGCTCGTCTACGCGGGCTTCGTCTCGCTCGTCACGCTGTGGCCGGATCCGTCCGACCTGGAGTTCGGCAGCATCGCCGAGCGCGTGCTGCGCGTGCTCTACCGCTTCGGCGTGCCCGAGTGGTTCGGCTTCAACGAGCTCGAGTTCGCGGCGAACGTCGCGATGTTCGTGCCGCTGGGCTTCCTGCTGGGGCTTGCGCTGCCGCGACGCGCGTGGTGGCTGGCGCTCTTCCTGCTGCCCGGATACTCCGGCTTCATCGAGTTCACGCAGGCGACGGTGCTCGACTCCCGCGTCTCGACCCTGCTGGACGTCTTCGCCAACACGAGCGGTGGCTACATCGGCCTGCTGCTGGCGATGATCCTGCGGGCCATGATCCACGCGCGCGACCGCCGGATGATCGCCCGCGCCATCTGGGAGCGCGACGCCGAGCTGATCGCCGCGCGGCGTCGGCCGGTGCCGTCGGCTCTCGCCGAGCCGCGGGACGACCCCGCCGAGCGCATCTTCAGCGCGCCCAGGGCCCGCACGGCGGACGACGTCCCCACGATGCAGCTGCCCATCGAGCGCTGACCGTCGCCGGGGTGCGCGGCGCCTGCCGGTTCGGAGTCCGATCCCTCACGCGGTAACGTCGAGGAGACCCGAGGCCCATCCGACCCGCCGCCGCGCGCAGACCCCGGAGTGAGATGTCGATCAAGACCTGGTTCGCCGAGCACCTCAATCCGAAGCATTGGACCGTGAAGACGCGCGTCGTCGTCGCGAGCGTCACGGCCCTCGCCCTGGCCGGCGGCGGCGTCGGCGCGGCTTTCGCGCTGCGCTCCCCGGCCGCGCCCGGGGCCTCTCCGTCCGCGACGCCCACCGCCACGGCTTCTCCGACGCCGACGCCTACCCCCACGCCGACGCCCGAGCCGGCCGCGCTCCCCCGTGCAGCGGCCGCGCGCGCAGTCCCTGGAGGATGGGACTTTCCCAGCGCTGAGGCGCTTCCCGGGGTCCTGCCGGAGGTGGGAAGTGCAGCCGAAGGCTCGGTCGCGCTGGTCGTCGACGCCCCGCGGGTCGACGAGCCGATGGTCGCGGCGGCGGTCACGGTGCCGGTGGAGCCGGGCGTCGAGTACACGTTCGCGGTGGATGTCCGCAGGCTCGGCGACGATGTGGCGGCTGTTCCGGTCGAGTTGATGCTGGCAGGGAGTCCCATCGAGCTCCCGCAGCTCGGCAGCGCGTGGTGGACGATCGAGCACTCCTTCACGGCGGCAGCCGACCAGTCGACGGTCGACTTTCAGGTCGCGCTGTCCGGACCCATCCGCGGCTTCGGCATCGATCGCGTCTCGATGAAGGGGCCCGACGGTGCGGAGCGAGTGCCGAACGGGTCCCTCGAGGACCTCACGAGCGGCTGGGGCATCGTCAACGACAGCCTCATCCTCAACGAGCAGATGGCCACGCTGGCCGTCACGATGGCCCCGGGGCGGGCGACCTGGGTCGCGAAGAAACGCGACGGCTCCGAGGCGGCTCGGGGCACGAGCGAGCTCGGCCGTGCCGTCTCCGCCGTGCGGCTCGACGGTCTGACGCAGGGCTACTACGACGTCGCAGTGACGGATGCGACCGGCGCCACGGTGTCCACGCCCATCGGAGTGGTGAGGATGCCCGAGGCGTATCTCCCTCTGGACGGGCGACTCGGTGCGCACATCCACCCCACTCAGGACCGGTACGACGACGCCGCGGCGGCCGCCTCGTCGGCGGGTCTGGGAGCCGTGCGGCAGAACATCACATGGGCGTTCAACGAGCTGCAGCGAGGCGTGTACGAGTTCCGCAGTGACGAGGTCGAGTCCGCGAGGCGAGCCAACGCCCGCGGCCTCGGTGTGCTCGGCATCGCCGGATGGGGCAACAAGCTGTACGACAGGGGACTGCCTCCGCACACGGCCGAGGGCCTTTCGGCGTATGGGGACTACGCGGCGGCTGTCGCCCAGAACTACGACCTCATCGGGCTGGAGCTCTTCAACGAGTTCAACATCCCGACCTTCAACCCGGGGCCCTGCGGCCTCACGGGTGACTGCTACTACCCCTTGGCCGAGGCGGCGTACGGCAAGATCAAGGCGGTCGCGCCGGACCTGCCCGTGATCGTGGGCGTGACCGGCAACTACGACGATGCGTTCTACCAGCAGCTCTGGGGACGCGGCGGCCTGAACCATTCCGACGCGATGAGCTTCCACCCGTACCAGGTCTATTTCGGCCCGGAGGGGCTCGATCGCGTGGTGCGACAGGCGCGCGACACGATGAACGCACACGGCGAGGCCAAGCCGATCTGGATCACGGAGCTGGGGTGGACGAGCAAGACGGGCGACGTCTCGCTGGAGGAGCAGGGCGCGCGCCTCGTCCGTGCTCAGTCGACGGCGCTGGCCGCCGGAGTCGAGCGCTACTTCTGGTATGACCTCATCAATGACACGACCGAGCCGGCGGATCACGAGGGCAACTTCGGGCTGTTCTGGCAGAAGCGGGACGGTGTCGCGGCCCAGCCGCCCAAGCCGGCCGCGTTCGTGCAGGCTCTGTTCATCGCGGCGCTCGACGGGCGTGCTTTCCAGACAGTCGACAGGATCGACGGGGTGCGGTCCGTATCGTTCGGCGACGTCGGCGATGTCATGAAGGTCGTGTATCCCACCGCCGGCGAGACGACGGTCGAGTATCCGGCATGGGACACCGTCACGGTCACGGACCTCTCCGGGGCGGTCACCGAGCTCGAGCCGCGACAGGGGGCGGTCACGGTCGACCTCGACCGCATCGTGCTGGTGTCCGGAGGGGTGGGGGAGGCGCCGGCCGGGCGATGACGGCTGGCCGGATGCTGGGCGGTCGTCCAGTGCGGCTCTCGTAGGCTGGCCACGATGGCTGCTTCAATGGACGACCGCTACGCCCCGCCGACCCGGCGCATCCGGTCGGGAGGACGCGACCACGCCGTGCCGGCGAGGTCACGTCGCAACCGCATCATCCTCATCGCATCGATCGCTCTGATCGCGTTGCTCGTGGTGTGGGCTGCCTGGCTCGCCGTCAAGGTGCTCACGGTCCGATCGGAGCTCTCCGCCGCTCAAGCGGTCGTCGCCCAGGCGCAGGCCGGGGGCGATATCGGCGCGTCCCTCACGGCGCTCGGCCAGCACGGCGAGGCTGCCGCCGACGCGGCGGCCGATCCCGCGTGGCGCCTCGGCGAGGCGATCCCGTTCGCGGGGCCGAACCTCCGAGCGGTCCGGCTCGCCGCCGAGTCGCTCGACGTCCTCGCCAACGATCTCGGTGCTCCTGCGCTCGAGGCGATCGACGCCGAGAGCGATGAGCCGGTCTTCGCCCGGGTGCTTCCGGTCCTGAGTCAGGTCGAGCCGGAGGTCGCAGAACTCGCACGCGAGCTCGACGCCGTGCGCGCCGAGGCCCTCGTCGCCGAAGTGCGCGAAGGCCTCGACACCGTCTCCCCGCTCCTCAGCGGGGCAGCCGATGCGCTGCCGCTCATCTCGGAGCTGCTCGGCGGGAACGGCCCGCGCAACTACCTTCTCGTCTCGCAGAACAACGCCGAGGCCGTAGGGCTCGGCGGATCGGCCGCTTCTCAGACGCTCATCCGCGCCGACGGGGGCGACATCGAGATCGTGGGGCAGGCGAACAGCCGCCTGTACAAGAACAGCCAGCGTGTGGCGGTCGAGGTGCCCGAGAGCGCGCTCGCCCTGTACAGCGATTACCTGGTCCACCACATCAACACCTCCTCCAGCCGGCCCGATTTCCCGACGATGGCGCAGATCGTGGCGGCCTGGTGGCAGCGGGACATCTCGAACGATCAGATCGACGGGGTCATCTCGATCGATCCGATCGCCCTGAGCTATGTCCTTCGAGCGACAGGTCCGGTCCAGCTGGCGACCGGCGAGGAGCTGAATCACCAGAATGCCGTCAAGCTCCTCCTGAACGAGATCTACGTCCGATGGGGCAGCTACCAGGAGGCGCCGCTGGTCGACGCGTTCTTCGCGAGTGCCGCGACCTCGATCTTCGAGGCGCTCACCGGAGGAGCCTTCGACCCGAAGGAGATGGTGAGCGCGCTCGGCGACGGCATCGACAACGGCTCCATCATGTTCTGGAGCGCGCGCGACGAGGTGCAGCAGAAGATCGAACCTCTGCGGCTGTCGGGCATCCTGCCGACCGACAACGAGGAAGCGACCGCCCTCGGGGTCTATTTCCGGGACGAGTCCATGTCGAAGATCGACTACTACATGAGGTCGGCCATCGACGTCGCGGAGGCGTGTGATGCCGGCACGCGGTCCTTCACCGTTCGCTCGACGCTGCACATGGACATCGCGCAGGCGCAGGCCGACCTGCTTCCGCAGTACATCCGCAGCCACCACTGGGGGTCGCAGCAGTTCCGCACCCAGGTGTACATCTACGGCCCGCCGGGCACGACCGTCGAGAGCGTGGCGGTGAACGGTCGAGACGTGCGGGTGGTGCGCACCGACGTCGAGGATCTCGGTCGCCCCGTGGCATGGTTCACCACGATGCTCGCGCCGACCGAGAGGGCCGATGTCAGCGCTGTGTTCTCCGGCGCGGACGGCGACTACGGCCCGCTGGAGATCCGCTCGACTCCGATGATCAACGACACGGCCTACAAGGTCTCCTCGCAGGGGTGCGCCGCGCGCTGACGCGATGCGCCTGGGCAGGGGTGCCCCCGTCGCGTGCCGGGAAGCGCGTCCACCGGCACGCGACCCGGGAGCGGGGTAGACTGCCACGGTCGCCGTTCGACGGCAACAGGAGGCTTAGGGCTTGACAACCGAGATCACGCGAGCCGAGCAGGGCAGTGCGCCGGGGGGCGCCTCGGTACGTGAGACCCCGGCGCCGTTCTCCGCGGTCGTGCGGACCGCGAGCGGGGGCGTCCCCGTCGTCGGCGGTGCCCCCCGTGGCTCGTTCGATTGGCGCAAGCGCTACGCGCGCATGCTGCGGACGACGGATCTGCTCGTGATCGCCGTCGTGGTCTTCGGGACTCAGTTCAGCTGGCTCGGCCTTCATGCGAACATCCCGATGCCGATCCCCACGTGGCCCGGGCTCTCGTCGTACTCCCTCCTCTCGGCGCTGATCGTCCTGCTCTGGATGATCGTCCTGGCATTGAACGACACACGGTCGGAGCGGGTGGTCGGAGTCGGTGCCGAGGAGTACCGGCGGATCTTCGACGGCAGCTTCATGCTCTTCGGCGTCATCGCGATCGTGGCGTTCGCAGCGGGAATCGACATCGCGCGCGGCTACCTCTTCATCGCGCTTCCGCTCGGCGTCTTCCTTCTCATCGCCGAGCGATACCTCTGGCGCTTCTGGCTCCGGCGTCGTCGCGCGCGAGGCGAGTACTCGGCGAACGTGCTGCTCGTCGGGTCGGAGGCGAGCGTCGCCCACATGGCCCGCGAACTCAAGCGCGACACGGGAGCCGGCTATCACGTCGTGGGCGCGTGCATCCCGACCGGTCGCGTGCACGGCGAGCTGACGGGGACCGATGTCCCCGTCATGGGCAGCGTGGATTCGATCGAGCGCGCCATCAGCGTCACTGGTGCGGACACGGTCGTGATCACGAGCACCGACGCGGTCGGCCCCCAGCGAGTCAAGGAGATCTCCTGGGCGCTCGAGGCCGGACGCCAGCACCTGGTCCTCGCTCCGAGCATCACCGATGTCGCCGGACCGCGTCTTCACATGCGCCCCGTGTCGGGCCTCCCCCTCATGCATGTGGAGACGCCTCGGTTCTCGTCGGGCCAGCGATTCGTGAAGCGGATCATGGATCTGGTGTGCGCCAGTCTTCTCGTCGTCATGCTGAGTCCGGTCTTCGCCGTGCTCGCTGTCCTGGTCTGGAGCACCTCGAAGGGCCCCGTGATCTATCGCCAGAAGCGCGTCGGCCGACACGGGCGAGAGTTCGAGATGCTGAAGTTCCGGTCGATGGTCGCCGACGCGGACAAGCAGCTCGCGTCGCTGCTCGACATGCAGGACATGGGCAACTCGGTGCTGTTCAAGATGCGCAACGACCCCCGCGTCACACCGGTGGGCCGCATCATGCGGAAGTACAGCCTCGACGAGCTGCCGCAGCTCTTCAACGTGATCGGCGGCTCCATGTCGCTCGTGGGCCCCCGCCCGCCGTTGCAGCGCGAGGTGGAGCAGTACGCCGACCACGTGCACCGTCGGTTCCTCGTCAAGCCCGGCATCACCGGCCTCTGGCAGGTCTCCGGCCGGTCGAAGCTGTCGTGGGACGACAGCGTCCGCCTCGACCTCTCCTACGTGGAGAACTGGAGCGTGATGGGCGACATCGTGATCCTGTTCAAGACCGGCAAGGCCGCGCTCATGCCCGGCGACACTGTCGCCTGACGCGCTGGCCGTCGGCCCCGCGGGCAGTCCTGCCCATGACGCCGTGCGTCGCCACTCCCGCTGGATGGGTTCCCCGGTGCGCGTCTGCCTGACACAATGGCGGCGACGCGTCCGATCTGCGGACGCACCGAACCCTTTGGGAGGGGAAATCATGGGCTTCGACGATCTCGTGAACCAGGGCAAGGAACTCTTCGAGCAGAACAAGGACAAGCTCCAGGACGCGCTCCAGAGCGCGGAGGCCGAGGGCGTCAGCGACTCGGTCCTCGACAAGGTCACGGACTTCGCCAAGGGCGTTCTGCCGGACGACCTCGACGCGCAGATCGACCAGATCCGCGACAACGTCGACGGCGCCGTCGGCAACGAGTAAGCAGCAGCGGCTTCCGGCGCCCCCGCCCTCACCGGGCGGGGGCGTCGTCGCGTACCCGGACGAGCGGAGGGCGGGCGATCCAGGTAACGAACAGGTAACGCCCACGGGTCGTCCAGACGCGTCGGCAACGGTGGAGGGTCCCCATTCGCCGCGGCCGCCACCCGAAGGCCCTGCCGCGTGATGCGCCGTTGCGCGCGATGGCGAGTGCGGACGTACCCGACCGAAACGCAAGGTATGTCGCACAACACACCCGAAACACCCCTGCTCACCCCGTTCCCGCGTCCCAATCACCTGTCCCTGCTTCGTCGCGAGCGCCGTGCCCGTCAGCGGCGCCGGCTGCTCGGCGTCGCGGTGGCCGCGGGCCTGATGCTCTCGGGCACCGCCGCCGTCGCCGCGACCGCGCCGCCTCCCGGGGCGCGCACCGTGGCCGCGCCGACCCAGGGCGCCGACGACGCCACGGCCGCCGCAGTCGCCGAGGCCGCGCTCGACCGCGCGGAGAAGGCCCTGGCCCAGGCGCACGCCGAGGCCGACACGAGCAAGCTCCGCGCCGAGCTCGACGAGCTCAGCGACTACGAGAAGCTGCCGGCCGTCGTGATCAGCGGCGAGGCCGTCGAGACCGAGCACGCCACCCAGGACCTCGTGGCCCAGACGGCCGCCCTCGTCCGCGAGGACGAGGAGGAGCAGCGCCGCGCCGCCGAGGAGGCCGCGCGCAAGGCCGAGGAGGAGGCCGCGCGCAAGGCCGAGGAGGAGCGCCAGGCGGCCGAGGCCCTCGCCGCCGCGAACACGCCCGCGGGCGCCCAGGCGACCGCCGAGCGCATGGCGGCCGAGGTCTACGGCTGGGGCGCCGGCGAGTTCAGCTGCCTCGTGTCGCTCTGGAACAAGGAGTCCGGCTGGAACTACCAGGCCATGAACCCCTCGAGCGGCGCCTACGGGATCCCGCAGTCGCTGCCCGGCGACAAGATGGCCACGGTCGCCTCGGACTGGGCGACCAACGCCACGACCCAGATCACCTGGGGGCTCGACTACATCTCGCGCGCCTACGGCAGCCCCTGCGCGGCGTGGGGCCACTCGCAGGCCGTCAACTGGTACTGACGCACCCGGCAGATCCGAAGGGATCCGCACATCCGAAGCCCGTTTTGTCCGATCCGCGCTTCGGGATGGCGGATCCCTTCGGCTGTGCGGGCGGCGTGCGCCGTCGTCACGCCGCCTTGTGCAGGCCCTGCGCGATCGCGCGCAGGATGAGGTCCTGCACCTCCTCCCAGTGCTCGTAGATCTGCTGCGACGTCACGCGGATCACGTGGTAGCCGTGCAGCCGCAGGATCGCGTCGTGCGCGTTGTCGGACGACCGCTGCGCGCCGACGTGGTGCGCGCCGTCGACCTGCACCACCAGGCGCTCGCCGATCAGGAAGTCCACGCGGTGCCCGTAGAGCCAGATCTGCGATCGGATGGGCATCCGCAGCCAGCGGAGCCGGGTGAACACGAATGTCTCGAGGCCCGAATCCCGGAACGGCGACACCTCCGCCAGCAGCCGACGCGCGGCCGGAGAGAGCCGGTAGCGCCCGAACGAGTCGCGATCGACGAGGCCCTGCTGGAACGCCGAGTCCCACGCGGCGAGCGACTCCTCGTGCGGCTGGCAGTCGGCGATGAGCGCGAGGACGTTCTCGATCGGGTCCTCGAGTTGCCCGGGATGACGCGGTATCAGTGGCTGGGCCCAGTGGACGTGCGCCTTCTTCACCACGACGGACGCCGGCGCGAGAGCGCCGACGTGCACCAGGTCATCGGCCGCCCTCGTCCACAGCCCCAGCCGTTCAGCCTGGGTCACGCATGTAAGCACCACTCCCGAGACGGCTGCCCGGACGAGCATCTGATCCGCGCAGCCGGGAATGTAGACCCATCCCCGGCGCGGACGCCTGAGCGCGCCGCGTGCGACTGCTCCGTCGATTTCGTGCCGAGAGAAGCCGGCGTCGCGGAGCGCACGTGTGCGGGCGATCCCGCCCTGCGCGGCGAGGTGTGCGAGGAGATCCATGAGGCCACCGTCGCAGTCGCCGGGCTCGCTTGAGGCGGCCATCCGCTGCGGCGGAACAGGTGCGCCGCTGATGATCGCTGTGGACGAGAGTCGCCGATGCGAAGGGATCCGCACATCCGAAGCCCGGACCGCTTTCATCCGACTTCGGATGTGCGGATCGCTTCCGGTGGGCGAGGCTGGGAGGGTGCCGAGCGCCCTCCCGAGAGCCGCGTGATTCCGCGGGATCCCGCGCGACACGCCCGGGTTGCTCTCGTGCGGCCCGGGGTGGCAGAATAGACAAGTTCCACATTCCTGCGTGCGCTCCCTCGGGAGGACTGCGCGGGATCACTGCCAGGGCAGTGCACAGACCAGGGGTCTGGGCCGCGGGCAGGAGAACGAAATCACACACCCACCTCGCAGAGGCTGCTCTGCGCGCGTGGACTGACATGTGAACACGACCCACAGGGGTCAGCCCGAAGGGTATCCGGAGGGTACGTGCGTCCAATGCCCGTGAGGTACGACGCGTAAAGAGAGTGAGCAGACAAATGGCGGGACAGAAGATCCGCATTCGCCTGAAGTCGTATGACCACGAGGTCATCGACACGTCGGCGCGCAAGATCGTCGACACGGTCACCCGTGCGGGTGCTCAGGTCGTGGGCCCGGTGCCCCTTCCGACCGAGAAGAACGTGGTCGTCGTGATCCGTTCGCCCCACAAGTACAAGGACAGCCGCGAGCACTTCGAGATGCGCACCCACAAGCGCCTCATCGACATCGTGGACCCGACGCCGAAGGCCGTCGACTCGCTCATGCGTCTCGACCTTCCGGCCGACGTCAACATCGAGATCAAGCTCTGAGGCTGGGGATCGACATGGCTGACATCAACAACAAGATTTCGAAGGGCCTGCTGGGCACCAAGCTCGGCATGACCCAGGTGTGGAACGAGAACGGCAAGCTCATCCCCGTCACGGTGATCGAGCTCGCGCCGAACGTGGTCACGCAGATCCGCACGGCGGAGAAGGACGGCTACTCGGCCATCCAGATCGCCGCCGGCGCGATCGACCCGCGCAAGGTCAACAAGCCGCTCTCGGGCCACTTCGAGGCCGCGGGCGTCACGCCCCGCCGTCACCTCGCGGAGATCCGCACGGCCGACGCCGCCGAGTACTCGCTGGGCCAGGAGCTCACGGTCGACGGCACCTTCGAGGCCGGCCAGCTCGTCGACGTCGTCGGCACGAGCAAGGGCAAGGGCACCGCGGGTGTCATGAAGCGCCACAACTTCAAGGGCGTCTCGGCTTCGCACGGTGCGCACCGCAACCACCGCAAGCCCGGTTCGATCGGCGCCTCGTCGACCCCGAGCCGCGTCTTCAAGGGCATGCGCATGGCCGGCCGTATGGGCGCCGAGCGCGTGACCGTCCTCAACCTCACGGTTCACGCCGTCGACGCCGAGAAGGGTCTGCTGCTCGTCAAGGGCGCCGTCCCCGGCGCGCGCGGCCGCACCGTGTACGTCCGCAACGCTGTGAAGGGGGCCTGAGTTAGATGGCTGACTCGACTCTCGCTCTCGACGTTCTGGGCATCGACGGCAAGAAGGCCGGCTCGGTCGAGCTGCCCGCCTCGGTGTTCGACGTCAAGACGAACATCCCGCTGATCCACCAGGTCGTCGTCGCGCAGCTCGCCGCGGCTCGCCAGGGCACCCACTCGACCAAGCGTCGCGGTGAGGTCTCGGGCGCCGGCCGCAAGCCCTTCAAGCAGAAGGGCACGGGCAACGCCCGTCAGGGCTCGATCCGCGCGCCGCACATGACCGGCGGTGGCATCGTCCACGGCCCGAAGCCGCGCGACTACTCGCAGCGCACCCCCAAGAAGATGATCGCCGCCGCCCTCGCGGGCGCGCTCAGCGACCGTCTGCGGGGCGAGCGCATCCACGTCGTCGAGTCGTTCGGTGTGACCGAGCCCTCGACCAAGGCCGCCGCCTCCTTCCTCGCGAAGGTGTCGCCTGCCAAGAACGTGCTCGTCGTGCTCGACCGCGAGGACGACTTCGGCTACCTGAGCGTGCGCAACCTCGGTTACGTGCACGTGCTGATGGCCGACCAGCTGAACGCCTACGACGTGCTCGTCTCGGACGACATCGTCTTCACCAAGGCCGCCATCGACGCGTTCATCGCGCAGAAGGCCGGCGCCACTGAGGAGGTCTCGGCATGACCGCCGTCCAGAAGGACCCGCGCGACGTCATCCTGAAGCCGGTCGTCTCGGAGAAGAGCTACGGTCTCATCGACGAGGGCAAGTACACGTTCATCGTGGACCCCCGCTCGAACAAGACCGAGATCAAGCTCGCGATCGAGAAGATCTTCGGCGTCAAGGTGGCTTCGGTCAACACGATCAACCGCGTCGGCAAGGCCCGCCGCACCCGCTTCGGCATCGGCAAGCGCAAGGACACCAAGCGCGCCATCGTCACGCTCAAGTCGGGCACCATCGACATCTTCACGGCAGTCGGCTGACGGTCGGGGAGGAAGAGAGAACATGGCTATTCGCAACTACAAGCCCACGACCCCCGGTCGCCGCGGCTCGTCGGTGGCAGACTTCGCCGAGATCACCCGGTCGACGCCTGAGAAGTCGCTGCTCCGCCCGCTCGCCAAGACGGGTGGCCGCAACAACCAGGGCCGCATCACGACGCGCCACATCGGTGGTGGCCACAAGCGCCAGTACCGCGTGATCGACTTCCGTCGCAACGACAAGGACGGCATCGACGCGAAGGTCGCGCACATCGAGTACGACCCCAACCGCACGGCGCGCATCGCGCTCCTGCACTACGTGGACGGCACGAAGCGCTACATCCTCGCGCCGAACAAGCTGCAGCAGGGCGACGTCGTCGAGTCGGGTCCGAACGCGGACATCAAGCCCGGCAACAACCTGCCGCTGCGCAACATCCCGACCGGTACCGTCGTGCACGCCATCGAGCTGCGCCCCGGTGGCGGCGCGAAGATGGCGCGCTCGGCCGGCGCCGCGGTGCGTCTCGTCGCCAAGGACGGCCCCTACGCGCAGCTCCGTCTGCCGTCGGGCGAGGTCCGCAACGTCGACGCCCGTTGCCGCGCCACGATCGGCGAGGTCGGCAACGCCGAGCAGTCGAACATCAACTGGGGCAAGGCCGGCCGCAAGCGCTGGAAGGGCGTCCGCCCGACCGTCCGCGGTGTCGCCATGAACCCGGTCGACCACCCGCACGGTGGTGGTGAGGGCAAGACCTCCGGTGGCCGTCACCCGGTCACCCCGTGGGGTCAGCCTGAGGGCCGCACCCGTCACGCCAACAAGGAAAGCGACAAGCTCATCGTGCGTCGCCGTAACGCCGGCAAGAAGCGCAAGTAGGAGTAAAGAAGATGCCCCGCAGTCTGAAGAAGGGCCCCTTCGTCGACGAGCACCTGCTGCGCAAGGTGGTCTCGCAGAACGAAGCCGGCACCAAGAACGTGATCAAGACCTGGTCGCGTCGCTCGATGATCATCCCGGCCATGCTCGGCCACACGATCGCCGTGCACGACGGTCGCAAGCACATCCCGGTGTTCGTCACCGAGACGCTTGTCGGCCACAAGCTGGGCGAGTTCGCGCCCACCCGCACCTTCCGCGGCCACGAGAAGGACGACAAGAAGGGCCGTCGCCGCTGACCGCGGTGACGCAAGAGGAGAAGAAATGGTGGAGTCCATCGCACGCGTGCGACACATCCGCGTGACCCCTCAGAAGGCTCGTCGTGTCGTCGCGCTCATCAAGGGCAAGCAGGCCCAGGAGGCTCTCGCGATCCTGAAGTTCGCGCCGCAGGCGGCTTCCGAGCCGATCTACAAGCTCGTCGCGTCGGCCATGGCCAACGCGCAGGTCAAGGCCGACAAGGACGGCGAGTACCTGGACGAGCAGGACCTGTTCGTGGCGAACGCCTACGTGGACGAGGGCACGACGCTCAAGCGTTTCCAGCCCCGTGCCCAGGGCCGCGCGTTCCAGATCAAGAAGCGCACGAGCCACATCACGGTCGTGCTCTCGACGCCGGCGGTCGCGGAGACCGCTGACGCCGACAAGAAGAAGGCGAGCAAGTAATGGGACAGAAAGTCAGCCCCTACGGCTTCCGCCTCGGCATCACCACGGACCACGTCTCGCGCTGGTTCTCGGACTCGACGAAGCCGGGTCAGCGGTACGCCGACTACGTGGCCGAGGACATCAAGATCCGCAAGCTGCTGCAGACGAACCTCGACCGTGCCGGCGTGAGCCGCATCGAGATCGAGCGCACGCGTGACCGCGTCCGCGTCGACATCCACACGGCCCGCCCGGGCATCGTGATCGGTCGTCGTGGCGCGGAGGCCGAGCGCATCCGCGGCGAGCTCGAGAAGCTCACCGGCAAGCAGATCCAGCTGAACATCCTCGAGGTGAAGAACCCCGAGGCCGACGCTCAGCTCGTCGCCCAGGGCGTCGCCGAGCAGCTCAGCGCCCGCGTGGCCTTCCGCCGCGCGATGCGCAAGGGTCTGCAGGGCGCCCAGCGCGCCGGCGCCAAGGGCGTCCGGATCCAGGTCTCGGGCCGCCTCGGCGGCGCGGAGATGAGCCGTTCGGAGTTCTACCGCGAGGGTCGTGTGCCGCTGCACACGCTGCGCGCGAACATCGACTACGGCTTCTACGAGGCCAAGACCACCTTCGGCCGCATCGGCGTGAAGGTCTGGATCTACAAGGGCGACCTCACCAACAAGGAACTCGCGCGCGAGCAGGCCAACATGAAGCCGGCCCGCGACCGCGATCGTGGCGGCCGCCGTGGCCCGCGTCGTGACGACGCGCAGGCGCCGGTCGCGGAAGGAGCTTCGGCGTAATGCTCATCCCCCGCAAGGTCAAGTACCGCAAGCAGCACCACCCCAAGCGGGATGGCGCGGCGACGGGTGGCACCAAGGTCTCCTTCGGTGAGTTCGGCATCCAGGCCCTCACGCCCGCGTACGTGACGAACCGTCAGATCGAGTCCGCTCGTATCGCCATGACGCGTCACATCAAGCGCGGCGGCAAGGTGTGGATCAACATCTACCCCGACCGTCCGCTTACGAAGAAGCCCGCCGAGACCCGCATGGGTTCGGGTAAGGGCTCGCCGGAGTGGTGGGTCGCCAACGTCAAGCCGGGTCGCGTCCTCTTCGAGGTCGCCGGCGTCAACGAGCAGCTCGCTCGTGAGGCCCTGACCCGTGCCATTCACAAGCTGCCTCTCAAGGCACGCATCATCAAGCGCGAGGAGGGCGACGCGTAATGGCGATCGGCACCAAGGAGCTCGCCACGAGCGAGCTCGACACGTTCGAGGACCAGCGCCTCGTCGAGGAGCTGCGCAAGGCCAAGGAGGAGCTGTTCAACCTGCGCTTCCAGTCGGCCACCGGCCAGCTCGAGAGCAACGGCCGCATCCGCGCCGTCAAGCGCGACATCGCGCGGCTCTACACCGTCATCCGTGAGCGCGAGCTCGGCATCCGTGCCACGCCCGCTCCGGCCGAGGTGAAGGCCAAGAAGAGCAAGGCGAAGAAGTCGGACGAGACTTCGGTCGCCGAGGGAGAGGCTGAGTGATGGCCACCGAGAAGAAGGTCGGCGAGCACGCCGAGCACGACGTCCGCGACGCGGACGCCCGCGGCTACCGCAAGTCGGTCCGCGGCTACGTCGTGAGCGACAAGATGGACAAGACGATCGTCGTCGAGGTCGAGGACCGCGTGAAGCACCCCCTCTACGGCAAGGTCATCCGTCGCACCAAGAAGCTCAAGGCGCACGACGAGCAGAACACCGCCGGCATCGGCGACCTCGTGCTCATCAACGAGACCCGTCCGCTGAGCGCGACCAAGCGCTGGCGCCTGGTTGAGATTCTGGAGAAGGCCAAGTGATTCAGACCGAGTCCCGCCTCAAGGTCGCCGACAACACCGGCGCGAAGGAGCTGCTCACGATCCGCGTCCTCGGTGGTTCGAACCGCCGTTACGCCGGCGTGGGCGACACCATCGTCGCGACGGTCAAGGACGCGATCCCGGGCGGCAACGTCAAGAAGGGCGACGTCGTCAAGGCGGTCGTCGTCCGCACCGTGAAGCAGACGCGCCGCGCTGACGGCTCGTACATCAAGTTCGACGAGAACGCCGCCGTGATCCTGAAGAACGACGGGGAGCCCCGCGGCACCCGCATCTTCGGCCCGGTCGGCCGCGAGCTTCGTGACCGCAAGTTCATGAAGATCGTCTCGCTCGCCCCGGAGGTGCTGTAAGCAATGGCGAAGATCAAGAAGGGCGACCTCGTCCAGGTCATCACCGGCGCCAAGCAGGACCGCGGCGGCGACCGCGGCAAGCAGGGCAAGGTGCTCGAGGTCGTGGACGGCGGCCAGCGCGTCGTCGTCGAGGGCGTCAACTACATCACGAAGCACAACCGGATCGGCCAGACGCAGCGCGGCACGAAGACCGGTGGCATCGAGACGTACGAGGCCCCCATCCACATTTCCAACGTCGCGCTCGTCGACCCCGAGACGAAGAAGCCGACCCGCGTCGGCTTCCGCGTCGAGGAGCAGGTCAAGGACGGCGTCAAGAAGACTGTTCGCGTTCGCTACGCGAAGAAGTCGGGTAAGGACATCTGACAGTGAGCACCATTGACGCGCAGGCTGGCAAAATCCAGCCGCGCCTGAAGCAGGTCTACCGCGACCAGATCCGCCAGAAGCTGCAGGACGAGTTCGGCTACGAGAACGTCATGCAGATCCCTGGCCTGGTCAAGGTCGTCGTCAACACGGGTGTCGGCGAGGCAGCTCGCGACTCCAAGGTCATCGAGGGTGCGGTCGCCGACCTCACCGCGATCACGGGTCAGAAGCCCGTCGTCACCAAGGCGAAGAAGTCGATCGCGCAGTTCAAGCTGCGCGAGGGCCAGCCCATCGGCGCCCACGTCACGCTCCGTGGCGACCGCGCCTGGGAGTTCCTGGACCGCCTGATCTCGCTCGCCCTGCCCCGCATCCGCGACTTCCGCGGTCTGTCGGGCAAGCAGTTCGACGGCAACGGCAACTACACCTTCGGTCTCCAGGAGCAGTCCGTGTTCCACGAGATCGACCAGGACAAGATCGACCGCGTGCGCGGCTTCGACATCACGGTGGTCACCACCGCGAAGTCGGACGACGAGGGCCGGGCGCTCCTGCGCCACCTGGGCTTCCCGTTCCGCGCCGACGACCAGCAGGCCTGAGACATCTCTCAGGTCGGTCTGCGGTAAGATCGAGCGTTTGTGTTCCGCCGCCGGCCGGGATCTTCTCGGCCGGCGGCGGAGCCGCGCGAAGCACAACTGAATACGGATCGATCATCGAAGGTCGTCTGTCGTGGACCGGCAGCCGAAACCTCATGAACAAAGGACACGTCATATGACGATGACAGACCCGGTCGCAGACATGCTGACCCGTCTGCGCAACGCGAACTCGGCGCACCACGACACCGTGTCGCTGCCGTCGAGCAAGCTGAAGACGCACATCGCGGAGATCCTCAAGCAGGAGGGTTACATCGCGGCGTGGGAGGAGACCGACGCGCGCGTCGGCAAGACCCTCACGATGACCCTCAAGTACGGCCCGAACCGCGAGCGGTCGATCGCCGGCATCAAGCGCGTCTCGAAGCCCGGCCTCCGCGTGTACGCGAAGTCGACCGAGCTGCCCCGCGTGCTCGGCGGACTCGGCGTCGCCATCCTGTCCACCTCCTCCGGTCTTCTCACCGACCGTCAGGCTGAGCAGAAGGGCGTGGGCGGAGAAGTTCTCGCCTACGTGTGGTGATCCCTCATGTCGCGTATCGGACGTCTTCCCATTGACATCCCCGCCGGCGTCACCGTGACGGTCGACGGGCAGCAGGTTGCCGTGAAGGGCCCCAAGGGTGAGCTCGCGCTCACCGTGGCCAAGCCCATCGAGGTCAAGGTCGAGGAGAACCAGGTTCTCGTCACCCGCCCCGACGACGAGCGCGCCTCGCGCTCGCTGCACGGTCTCACGCGCACCCTGATCAGCAACAACATCATCGGCGTGACCCAGGGCTACACCAAGGGCCTCGAGGTCGTCGGCACCGGTTACCGCGTGGCGCAGAAGGGCTCGGCCGTCGAGTTCGCTCTGGGCTTCTCGCACCCCGTGACCGTCGAGCCGCCGGCCGGCATCACGTTCACCGTCGAGGGCAACAACAAGCTCACGGTGAGCGGCATCGACAAGCAGGCCGTCGGTGAGACCGCCGCCAACATCCGCAAGATCCGCAAGCCCGAGCCGTACAAGGGCAAGGGTGTGCGCTACGCCGGCGAGGTCGTGCGTCGCAAGGCCGGAAAGGCTGGTAAGTAATCATGGCTGTGAAGTCGAAGTCGGCCGCGCGTACGCGCCGTCACGTTCGCCTCCGCAAGAAGGTCGTCGGCACCGAGGCCCGTCCTCGTCTCGTCGTGACCCGTTCGGCGCGCCACGTCTTCGTGCAGCTCGTCGACGACAGCAAGGGCCACACCGTGGCCTCCGCCTCGACTCTCGAGACCGACCTGCGCGGCTTCGAGGGCGACAAGACCGCCAAGGCCCGCAAGGTCGGCGAGCTGCTCGCTGAGCGCGCCAAGGCCGCCGGGTTCACCGACGTGGTGTTCGACCGTGGTGGCAACCGCTACGCCGGTCGTGTCGCCGCGATCGCCGAGGGCGCCCGCGAAGGGGGGCTGAACCTGTGAGTGACAACAAGGAGACCGAAGTGACCACCGAGGCCCCCGAGGCCGGCGCCGAGCAGGCGCAGACCGAGCAGCGCACCGAGCGCGGCGACCGCCGCGGCGGACGCGGTGAGCGCGGCCAGGGCCGTGGCGGCCGTGACCGCAACGACCGTGGCGCCGACAGCCAGTTCCTGGAGCGCGTCGTCACGATCAACCGCGTGTCGAAGGTCGTGAAGGGTGGTCGTCGCTTCAGCTTCACCGCTCTCGTGGTCGTCGGCGACGGCAACGGCGTGGTCGGTGTCGGCTACGGCAAGGCCCGCGAAGTGCCCCTGGCGATCTCGAAGGGCGTCGAGGACGCGAAGCGCAACTTCTTCCGCGTGCCCCGCGCCGGCGCCACCATCCCGCACCCCGTGCAGGGTGAGGCCGCGGCCGGTGTCGTCATGCTCCGCCCGGCGTCCGCGGGTACCGGTGTCATCGCCGGTGGCCCCGTGCGCGCCGTGCTCGAGTGCGCCGGCATCCACGACGTGCTGTCGAAGTCGCTCGGCTCGTCGAACACGATCAACATCGTGCACGCGACGGTGGAGGCCCTGAAGCAGCTCGAGGAGCCCCGTGCGGTCGCCGCGCGTCGTGGCCTCGAGTTCGACCAGGTCGCCCCTGCGCGTCTCGTCCGTGCGGAGGCCGAGGCCGCCGCTGCTGCGAAGGCAGGTGTCTGATGGCTGCTCGTCTGAAGGTGACGCAGACCAAGTCCAAGGTGAGCGAGAAGCAGAACCAGCGCGACACGCTGCGTTCGCTCGGCCTCAAGCGGATCGGCGACTCGGTCGTCCGTCCCGACGACGCGCAGACGCGCGGTTACGTCAAGGCCGTCGCCCACCTCGTCAAGGTTGAGGAGATCGACTGATGGCTGAGAAGAAGGCCACGGCCGACAAGGCCGACAAGAAGACCGCAGCCGAGGCCAAGCGCCCCGGTGTGCTGAAGGTCCACCACCTCCGTCCCGTCCCGGGCGCCAACACCGCGAAGACCCGTGTCGGTCGCGGTGAGGGCTCGAAGGGCAAGACGGCCGGTCGAGGCACCAAGGGCACCAAGGCGCGCTACAGCGTCCGCCCCGGCTTCGAGGGTGGCCAGATGCCGCTGCACATGCGCACCCCGAAGCTGCGCGGGTTCAAGAACCCGTTCCGCGTCGAGTACCAGGTCGTGAACCTGGACAAGCTCGCGGAGCTCTACCCGCAGGGTGGCGACGTGACCGTCGCCGACCTGGTGGCCAAGGGCGCGGTCCGCAAGAACGAGAAGGTCAAGGTTCTCGGTGGCGGCGACATCGCCGTGGCCCTGAACGTGACCGTCGACAAGGTCTCCGGCTCGGCTGAGCAGAAGATCGTCGCGGCCGGCGGCAGCGTCAAGTAACCCACGTCAAGGGGCCGGAAGCGATCGCTTCCGGCCCCTTGCGTTAGCCTGGAGGCCGGTCCCGCCCTCGCGGGCCCGTCTCATTCCCCGGGAGGCACGTCCTTGTTCAGCGCCATCGCGCGGATCTTCCGCACGCCGGATCTGCGGCGGAAGATCGGATTCACCCTCGCGATCATCGCGATCTACCGCTTCGGCGCGCACGTGCCGGCTCCGTTCGTGAACTTCCCGAACGTCCAGAGCTGCATCGACCAGACGTCGGGCACCGACGGACTGCTCTCGCTCGTCAACCTCTTCTCCGGCGGCGCGCTGCTGCAGCTGTCGATCTTCGCGCTCGGCGTCATGCCGTACATCACGGCAACGATCATCACGCAGCTGCTCCGCGTCGTGATCCCGCACTTCGAGACCCTCTACAAGGAGGGCCAGTCGGGCCAGGCGAAGCTGACGCAGTACACGCGCTACCTCACGATCGCGCTCGCGCTGCTGCAGTCGACCACCCTCGTGACCGTCGCCCGCACCGGCCAGCTGTTCGGCGTGACGGGCATTCCGGAGTGCACGCAGCTGCTCGTCAACGACGTGTGGTGGGCCCAGCTGCTCATGATCATCACGATGACCGCCGGCACCGGCCTCATCATGTGGTTCGCCGAGCTCGTCACCGAGCGCGGCATCGGCAACGGCATGTCGCTGCTGATCTTCACGTCGATCGCCGCGACCTTCCCCGCCGCCATGGGCGCCATCTGGCAGGCCCGCGGCTTCGAGATCTTCCTGCTCGTGATGGCGGTCGGCGTGCTCGTCGTGGCGCTCGTCGTGTTCGTCGAGCAGTCGCAGCGCCGCATCCCGGTCCAGTACGCGAAGCGGATGGTGGGCCGCCGCACGTACGGCGGAACCAACACCTACATCCCGATCAAGGTCAACATGGCCGGCGTCGTGCCCGTCATCTTCGCCTCGTCGCTGCTGTACATCCCGGCGCTCATCGCGCAGTTCAACACCCCGGCCGACGGCACCCTGCCCCCGGAGTGGGTGACGTGGATCTCCACGTACCTGACCACGGGCGACCACCCGCTGTACATGGCCATCTACTTCCTGATGATCATCGGCTTCACGTACTTCTACGTGGCCATCACGTTCAACCCGGTCGACGTCGCCGACAACATGAAGAAGTACGGCGGCTTCATCCCCGGCATCCGCGCGGGACGTCCCACCGCGGAGTACCTCGACTACGTGCTCACGCGCATCACGCTGCCCGGCTCGATCTACCTCGGTCTCATCGCCCTGATCCCGCTGATCGCGCTCGCGACCGTGGGCGCCAACCAGAACTTCCCGTTCGGCGGCGCCTCGATCCTGATCATCGTCGGCGTGGGCCTCGAGACCGTCAAGCAGATCGACGCGCAGCTGCAGCAGCGCCACTACGAAGGGCTCCTCCGATGACCTCCACCCGTCTCCTGATCGTCGGACCCCAGGGCTCGGGCAAGGGCACGCAGGGCGTGCGGATCGCCGAGGCGTACGGCATCCCCGAGATCTCGACCGGCGACATCTTCCGCGCCAACATCAAGGAGGGCACGGAGCTCGGCCTGAAGGTCAAGGCGATCACCGACGCCGGCGACCTCGTGTCGGACGAGCTGACCGGCGAGATCGTGCGCGACCGCCTGTCGCAGCCCGACGCGGCCGACGGCTTCCTGCTCGACGGCTACCCCCGCAACATCGCGCAGCTGCACCACCTCGACGAGTTCCTCGCCGAGCGGGGCGAGTCGCTCGACGCCGTGATCGAGCTCGCGGTCCCGCGCGAGGAGAGCCTCAAGCGGATCGCGCTGCGGGCCGCGGAGCAGGGCCGCTCGGACGACACGGAGGAGGCCATCGCGCACCGCCTCGACATCTACGAGCGCCAGACCGCGCCGCTCCTCGCGGTGTACGGCGAGCGCGGCATCGTCGAGACGATCGACGGCGTCGGCAGCCTCGACGAGATCACCGAGCGGATCCTCGCGGCGCTCGAGGCGCGCGGCCTCGTGCGCACGGCCGCGGTCTGACCCGCGCCGTCCTCCCGCACGTGTTCCGCAAGTCGATCTACAAGACCCCCGCGCAGCTGCGCGCGATGGTCGAGCCCGGCCTCATCACGGCCGCCGCGCTCGAGGCCGTGCGCCCGCTGATCCGCCCCGGCGCGACCACGCTCGAGCTCGACGCGGTCGCGTACCGCGTGATCACCGAGCGCGGCGCGCGCTCCAACTTCCAGCTGGTGCGCGGCTACCGGCACACGATCTGCGCCTCGGTCAACCAGGCCGTCGTGCACGGCATCCCGACGGATGTGCCGCTGCAGCCGGGTGACATCGTGTCGATCGACTGCGGGGCCGAGACTTCGGACGGCTGGAACGGCGACTCGGCGATCACCGTCGTGATCCCCGACCCCGAGCGTCCCGACGTGGTCGCGCGGCGCGAGGAGCTGTCGCGTGTGACCGAGGGGTCGATGTGGGCCGGCATCGCCGCGCTCGCGTCGGCGAAGCGCCTCGGCGAGGTCGGCGCCGCGATCCAGGACTACATCGAGGCGAACCCGCTGTCGCACTCGGGGCGGCCCGCGGGCATCCTGCGCGAGTACGTCGGCCACGGCATCGGCCGGAAGATGCACGAGGCGCCCTCGATCTTCAACTACCGCACGTCGGATCCCGGCGCGGAGATCAAGCCGGGACTCGCCGTGTGCATCGAGCCCATGATGACCTCCGGATCGGACGAGACGTTCGTCGAGGACGACGACTGGACCGTGTCCACCGTGGACGGCTCGGACGGCTCCCACTGGGAGCACAGCGTCGCCGTGCACGATGGAGGCATCTGGGTGCTCACGGCACCCGACGGCGGTGCGGCCGGCCTCGCGCCGTTCGGCGTCGTGCCGGTTCCGATCGCCTGATCCTCGGACGAACGGAGCACAGCATGACGGCCGACGGCGGAGCGAAGCGGACCAACTGGCTCGCGATCTGGATCTCGGCGGCCGTGGTCGTGCTGCTCGTGGCCGTCGGCGGCATCGCGGTCTGGATGAACAACCAGGCGACGGCCCCCGCCGAGTCGCCCGGCTCCGCCGTGGTCGACACGCGGACGGGCGCGATCTCCATCGGCGAGGGCGACGACGTCCTGGACGAGTACGTCGACTTCATGTGCCCGATCTGCGGCGACTTCAACGACATCTACGGCGAGACCGTGCGCGACCTCGTCGCGGCGGGGGAACTCACGCTCAACCTGCATCCGATCTCGATCCTCGACCGCTATTCGCAGGGCACCGAGTACTCCACGCGCGCGGCGGCCGCGACGTACTGCGTCGCCGACGCGAACCCGGATGCCGTGTACCCGTTCTTCGAGTCGCTCTACGCGAACCAGCCCGCCGAGGGCTCGACCGGTCTCACGGACGAGCAGCTCATCGGCTACGCGGCCGATGCCGGTGCGGGCGATGCGGAGTCGTGCATCGCCGACGGCGAGTACCGCGACTACGTGACGCAGATCACGGAGGAGACGCCGGTGCAGCCGGGCGCGCAGGGGATCGGCACGCCCACCGTGCTCCTGAACGGCGAGTTCGTCGCCCTCACGGGCGACCCGGAGGCCGACATCGCCTCCCGGGTGCGCTGAGCGCGGTGCGGCCTACCACCGCGCGACACGCCGAGGTTGCCGACACGCCCGGCGTCGCCTAACATAGATCTTTGGTGCCTTGCGCCTGTTTCGGCGTGTCGCCGCGACCGCATCTCCGGCACCGAATCCACCCACCGCAGACCGACCGGTCTGCACAAGCAAAGCGAGTCTATGGCGAAGAAAGACGGTGTCATCGAGATCGAGGGTGTGATCACCGAGGCTCTGCCCAACGCGATGTTCCGCGTCGAGCTGACCAACGGTCACAAGGTCCTCGCCACGATCTCCGGGAAGATGCGGCAGAACTACATCCGGATCATCCCCGAGGACCGCGTGGTCGTGGAGCTCAGCCCCTACGACCTCACGCGCGGCCGCATCGTCTATCGCTACCGCTAGGCCGGTCGAGAAGTAACGGCCGTGCCCGAGAGGGCGCGGTACGAAGACAGCGAAAGAAGAATCATGAAGGTCAACCCCAGCGTCAAGCCGATCTGCGACCACTGCAAGGTGATCCGTCGCCACGGCCGCGTCATGGTCATCTGCAAGAGCAACCCGCGCCACAAGCAGCGCCAGGGCTGATGCGGGCCCCTCGGGGCCCCGTCTCTCGCAGCACACAACTCAACATCTGAATCTCGGCAGGATCAGAACCCGCATCACGCGGGGGACACCTCGGGGCGGAGGCCCGGGCACCGATCCTGCTCCACACCTCCAACAACACTCAGGAGAAAGTCGCATGGCACGTCTTGCCGGCGTCGACATCCCGCGCGACAAGCGCGTGGTGATCGCCCTCACGTACATCTACGGCGTTGGACGCACTCGCTCGAACGAGATCCTCGCCGCCACTGGCATCAGCCCCGAGATCCGCGTCAAGGACCTGAGCGACGACCAGCTCGTCGCGCTCCGTGACTACATCGAGGGCAACTACAAGGTCGAGGGTGATCTGCGCCGCGAGGTCGCCGCCGACATCCGTCGCAAGGTCGAGATCGGCTCGTACGAGGGTCTCCGCCACCGCCGCGGCCTCCCGGTCCGCGGTCAGCGCACCAAGACCAACGCGCGCACGCGCAAGGGTCCGAAGCGCACCGTCGCCGGCAAGAAGAAGGCCCGCTAAGCGCGGTTCGGTTTAGGAGAACAACATGGCTGCACCCAAGACCGCTGCGCGCAAGCCGCGCCGCAAGGAGAAGAAGAACATCGCCGTGGGCCAGGCCCACATCAAGTCGACGTTCAACAACACGATCGTCTCGATCACGGACCCGTCCGGCGCCGTCATCAGCTGGACCTCGGCCGGTGGCGTGGGCTTCAAGGGCTCGCGCAAGTCGACGCCGTACGCGGCCGGCATGGCGGCCGAGTCGGCCGCCCGCCAGGCCCAGGAGCACGGCGTCAAGAAGGTCGACGTCTTCGTGAAGGGCCCGGGCTCGGGCCGCGAGACCGCGATCCGCTCGCTGCAGGCCGCTGGCCTCGAGGTCGGTTCGATCCAGGACGTTACGCCGCAGGCGCACAACGGCTGCCGCCCGCCCAAGCGCCGCCGCGTCTGACGTGATCCCCGCCGGGGAGCCAGGCTCTCGCAGCCCTGGCCCCCCGGCGTCTCGTCGTCCCACGGCCGCGCGTCCCTGAGACACGGCGCGTCCGTCCGAGAACAACTCAAGACCTCATCCACGCAAGTGTCATATAGCGGGCACTTGATCGAAAGGAACAACCAGTGCTCATTGCACAGCGTCCCACCCTCACCGAGGAGAAGATCTCGGAGTTCCGCAGCCGGTTCGTCGTCGAGCCCCTCGAGCCCGGCTTCGGCTACACCATCGGGAACGCGCTCCGTCGCAGCCTCCTCTCGTCGATCCCCGGCGCGGCGGTGACCAGCATCCGCATCGACGGCGTGCTGCACGAGTTCAGCACCATTCCGGGCGTCAAGGAGGATGTCACCGAGATCATCCTCAACATCAAGCAGCTCGTGGTGTCGAGCGAGCGCGACGAGCCCATCACGGCTTACCTGCGCAAGACCGGCGCCGGCGAGGTCACGGCCGCCGACATCTCGGCCCCGGCCGGTGTCGAGGTGCACAACCCCGAGCTGGTCATCGCGACGCTCAACGACACCGCCAAGTTCGAGCTCGAGCTCACGATCGAGCGCGGCCGCGGCTACGTGTCGGCCGTGCAGAACCGCAACGAGTACGCCGAGGCCGGCCAGATCCCGGTCGACTCGATCTACTCGCCGGTGCTCAAGGTCAGCTACCGCGTCGAGGCCACGCGTGCCGGTGAGCGCACCGACTTCGACAAGCTCGTCCTGGACGTCGAGACCAAGCCGTCGATCGCCCCCCGCGACGCCGTCGCCTCGGCCGGCCGCACGCTGGTCGAGCTGTTCGGCCTGGCCCGCGAGCTGAACGTCGAGGCCGAGGGCATCGAGATCGGCCCGGCGCCGGTCGAGACCGTCCTCTCGAACGAGCTGTCGATGCCGATCGAGGACCTCGACCTGTCGGTCCGCTCGTACAACTGCCTCAAGCGCGAGGGGATCAACACGGTCAGCGAGCTCGTCGCCCTCTCGGAGACGCAGCTCATGAACATCCGCAACTTCGGACAGAAGTCGGTGGACGAGGTGCGCGACAAGCTCACCTCGCTCGGCCTGTCGCTCAAGGACTCGGTGCCCGGCTTCGACGGCACCGGCTTCTACGGCGGCTACGACGACGAGTCGCTCTGATCCGTTTCGACTTCTTTCCGACAACTGGAGTAACAAGAAATGCCTAAGCCCACGAAGGGTCCCCGCCTCGGAGGCGGCCCCGCCCACGAGCGTCTGCTTCTCGCGAACCTCGCGGCGGCTCTGTTCACGCACAAGTCGATCAAGACGACCGAGACCAAGGCCAAGCGCCTGCGTCCGCTCGCCGAGCGCCTGATCACGTTCGCGAAGCGCGGCGACCTGCACGCGCGTCGCCGCGTGCTCTCGGTCATCGGCGACAAGGAGGTCGTGCACACGCTGTTCGCCGAGATCGCGCCGCTCGTCGCGGAGCGTGAGGGCGGCTACACCCGCATCACCAAGGTCGGCAACCGCAAGGGCGACAACGCCCCCATGGCCGTGATCGAGCTCGTCCTCGAGCCCGTCTCGCCGAAGGTCAAGAAGGCCGCGCCGGCCGCCGAGAAGGCTCCCGTCGCCGAGGAGGCCCCGGCCGAGGAGGCCCCCGCCGAGGACACGACCGAGGTCGTGGAGGAGGCTCCGGCCGAGGAGACCACCGAGGCCGCTGCCGAGGAGACCGCCGAGGCTCCCGCGGAGGAGACCAAGTAAGTCCCTCTCCCACGAACGAAGGGCCCTGCCGTCCGGCAGGGCCCTTCGTCGTTCCCGGGCCCGCGCGGCGTCACCGGAGCGGCACATCCGAAGCGATCCGCGATTCCGAAGACCGATGGATCCGGATCCGCCTTCGGATGTGCGGATCCCTTCGGATACGTGCGCGATTAGGCTCGAAGGGTGACCGAGCCCCGCATGAACGTCGAGTCCTTCAACCTGGACCACCGCGCCGTCGCCGCGCCGTACCTGCGCGTCGCCGACCGCAAGGTGCTGCCGCACGGCGACGTGATCGTGAAGTACGACGTGCGCTTCGCGCAGCCGAACATCGCGCACCTCGAGATGCCGGCCATCCACTCGCTCGAGCACCTGTTCGCGGAGAAGAGCCGCAACCACTCCGACCGCGTGATCGACTTCTCGCCCATGGGCTGCCAGACGGGCTTCTACCTGATCCTGCAGGGCGACCACACGTTCGAGCAGGTGGAGGAGCTCGTGGCCGCGACGCTGCAGGACATCCTCGACGCCGACGAGGTGCCCGCCGCCAACGAGGTGCAGTGCGGCTGGGGCGCGAACCACACGCTCGAGGGCGCGCAGCAGGCCGCGCGAGCGTTCCTGGCCGAGCGCGGCCAGTGGGCGCAGGTCTTCGTGGGCGAGAGCCGGTGAGCGCCGGTTCCGTCGCGGTCGTCCTGGTCGCGATGGAGGAGGAGGCCGCGCCCTTCCTCGAGCAAGCGGGCGAGGTCAGCGAGCCGGTGGTCATCGGCCGCGCGGAGCACCGCGGCATCGTGGTCGAGGGCCGGACCCACGTGCTGGTGCGCACGGGCATCGGCATGGTGAACGCGGCCGACGCCGCCGCGGGTGCGCTCGGCCGATACGGGCGCGACGTGCACCTCGTGAGCGCCGGATCGGCCGGCGGGCTCGCGAAGGGCGTCCAGGTCGGCGACGTCGTCGTGAGCGATTCGCTGGTCAACGTGGGCGCCGACGCCCGTGCGTTCGGATACGCGCTCGGCCAGGTGCCCGGCATGCCCGTGGCCTACGACGGCGACCCCGCGCTGCGCCGGGCGATGCTGTCGGCGGCGGGCGACTTCACGGTGCGCGAGGGCTCGATCGGCTCCGGCGAGCGGTTCGTGACCGCAGAGCTCGCCGAGGAGCTGCGCCGCGACTTCCCGCACCTGCTCGCGGTCGACATGGAGTCGGCCGCGATCGCGCAGGTGGCGCACAACCACGGCGTGCGCTTCGTCTCCGTGCGCGCGGTCTCCGACCTGTGCGCGCCCGACGGCACGGAGTTCCTGACCCACATCGACGGCGCCGCCGAGCGCTCGGCGCGCGTCGTGCTGGGCGCGCTCGCGGCGCTCTGACGCGAGCCGGTGCCGCATAGGCTGGAGCCGTGCCCCGCATCCGCCTCGACATCGCCTACGACGGCACGCACTTCCGGGGCTGGGCCCGCCAGCCGGGCCTGCGCACCGTGCAGGGAGTGCTCGAAGGGGCTCTGGAGCGCATCATCGGGTCGCCGGTTACGCTGACCGTGGCGGGGCGCACCGACGCGGGAGTGCACGCCAGCGGCCAGGTCGCCCACACCGACCTGGACGACGCGCAGTGGGCGCGCGCCACCCAGCGCCGACGCGACAGCGTGCGTCAGGAGGACCCGGTCGCTCCGCTCGCCCGCCGCCTGACCGGCGTGCTGGGCCAGTACGCCGACGTGGCCGTCCTCCGCACGTCGAGTGCGCTCGAGGGGTTCGACGCGCGCTTCTCGGCGGTCTGGCGGCGATACGAGTACCGGGTGGCCGACGCCATCACGGGGTACGACCCGCTCGAGCGGCACCGCACGACGACCGTGCGGGCCGAGCTGGACGTCGAGGCGATGGACGCCGCGGCCCGCAGTCTGATCGGGCTCCACGACTTCGCCGCCTACTGCAAGCCGCGGCCTGAGTCGACCACGATCCGCACGCTGCTCGACTACAAATGGAGTCGAGACGACCTCGGTGTGCTGGTGGCCCACGTGCGGGCCGACGCGTTCTGCCACTCGATGGTGCGCGCCCTCGTGGGCGCATGCGTCGCGGCAGGCGAAGGCAAGCTGCTGCCCGAGCACCTCGTGGCGATCCGGGACGCGCGCCTGCGCACCAGCGAGTTCAAGGTGCTGGCGGCGCGGGGCCTCACACTGACCGAGGTCGGCTACCCGGCCGACGACCTGCTCGCCTCTCGCGCGGAGCAGACCCGGCGTCGGAGGGACGACGAATAACCTCGTCAACCCCAGGGGGCGCGCAGACCGCCGAGCGTAGGGTGGAGCCGACATGAGGGTGATCTCGTACAACCTGCGCAAGCATGCCGCGGCCCACGAGCTCGAGGAGTTGGTGGACCGGTGGGAGGCCGACGTCCTGTGCCTCCAGGAGGCCGACACAGCGCACCTGCCGTCCCATCTCCCGGGACTGACGCTCGCGCGCGCGACCGCGAAGAACCGCCTCGGCCTGGCGCTCTACTACCGCGAGAACATGTTCCAGCTCCAGGATGTCGTGAGCCTGTCGCTCAAGAAGTCGCTCCACGACATCCTGCTCCGGCCCGCGCACGAGCGCGTGCTCGCCGCGCGGCTGCGCGACATCGACGCGGGACGCGACGTGGTGATCGCGTCCTTCCACGCCGCGCCGCTGACGGCGCTGAACTCGCTGCGCCGCCACCAGATCCGCACCGCGTTGACCGAGCTGAGCAAGCTGGGGGACGGGCTGCCGGTGCTCATGGTCGGCGACTACAACTACCCGGTGTTCAAGGAGCGCCTCGGTGAGCACATCCGGGGTCACGGGCACGACCTCACGCTCAGCGACGCGCGCACCTACACGCGCTACCGCTTCTTCAAGGGGCACTACGACTTCGCGACATCGATCGGCCTCGACGTCGGCAAGGTGACCACGCTGCCGCAGGGCGCGTCGGATCACCTGCCGATCCTGGTCACGGCGACCTACCGGAACTGAGGCGCGCCGCTCAGCCGAACAGCGAGTCGACGATCTCGCCGATCACGCCACCGTCCGACTCGGGCTCGTCAGGCGAGTCGCTGGGCCGCGGGGTCGACGTCGGCGTGCGCGCGTCGTCGCCGCTCGCGGGGGCCTCCGCGGTCGAGCTGGGGCTCGGCGCTGGAGCCGGCGCGGTCGCCGACGGCGGGGCGGATCCGGTCGGCGACGGCTGGGCGACCGGCGGAGCGCTGGGGGCGGGCTGCGCGGGCTGGACGGGGGCGGCTTCCTCAAGGGGCGCCTCGGGAGCGGACGCCGCGTCGGCGGCCGGCGGGGCGGCCGGCTGTGACGGCGAGGCGACCGGGCTCGGGCTCGGTGTGGCGGTGGGGCGAGGCGTCGCGCCGATCACGGTGGGCGACGCGAGCGGCTCGGGCGTGGAGACGGCGCGCGCGGCGGCCGGCGCCTCGGAGGCCCATGCCCACAGCGCCGTCGTGGCGCCGCCGCCGAGGAGGAGGAGCGCGAGCGCGCCGCCGAGGATCGGCCCGCGTGCTCGCCGCGGCTGAGGAGCCTGGACGGGCTCGGTGGGCTGCGGCAGGACGGAGTCCTCGTGCCGGCCGTACCGGGGCAGGGGAGCGGTCGGAGCGGAGTCCCCGGCAGGCTCCGGCGCGGGGCGCTGCTGCCCGCGGCGCATGGGGCCGGGGTTCGCGCGCGCGATGTCGCCGGGCGAGGTCGCGTCCGCGAACTGCATCGCGAACGACGCGTCCGTGGTCGGCCGCGCCTTCGGCGTCGCCGGGCCGATCGGCTGGTCATGATCGTCGTCGGCGAAGAGCTCGTCGAGTCCGCTCATCCTGTCATCACCTCTCCGTCTGCCCCCGCCGCGGAACCATACCGGGTCAGCCTGAAGGGGCGCGGATCGCACCGTCACATTCGTCTGCTAGGGAGGATGGACGAGAACGGCCGTGGCGGCGGGCTCAGCCCTGGGTGTCGGTTCCGCCCAGTCCGGGCGGCAGGATGACGCCGCCTCCGCCGCCTGGCTGCTCGTCGGTCGGCGGTTCGCTGGGCTCGGTGGTCGGCTCGGGCTCGGTCGTGGGTTCCGGCTCCGTCGTGGGCTCGGGCTCCGTCGTCGGCTCGGGTTCCGTGGTGGCGGGCGGCGCGACCGGGTCCACCGGCGCCTCGTACGCGGGCGGCTCCTGGGCCAGTTCCTCCAGGCGCGCCTGTTCGTCGCGCAGGGCCCCGACGGCGGCGAGGAAGGCCGCGATCGCGTCGGGTCCGTCCACGCCGGTGGCGGAGGCTGCGGTGTCCAGGGCGTCGTGGAGCGCCGCGCCGACGAGCGGTGCGGCGTCATGGGTCGAGGCGGCGACATCCGGGAACGTGTCGGTGAGCGCCTTGACGGACGCCAGGGCCGTCTCCGAGACGCCGGTCAGCCGGCGGTCGATCTCCTCGATCGCCGTGAGGATCTCATCCACGAGCGCGCTCTGGTGCGCCACGGTCTCGAGCCCGTCGGAGAGCTGCGCGGGCGTGGCGACGCCCGCGATCTCGAGCTCGAAGGGCTCCGGCAACGCGACCGCGTCGACGGCCGAGGCCTCGCGCTTCAGCGCGGTGGCCGCATCGCGTGCCGCCGCGACCAGCGCCGGATCGAGAACCTCCTCGGCGCCGCGGAGCGCCGTGCCGGCGCGATCGGCGAACTGGGAGGCGGCCGCGGAGGCGTCCAGCAGCGCCTGATGCTTCTGGGACAGCTGGGTGGTGGCCGACGCGAGCTCGGACTGCGCCTGCTCAAGGGCGTCGGCCTGCGCCTGGTTCGCCGCGGTGGCCGCGAGCTGCGACGTTGCGGACTCCTGCGCCTGAAGGGTCATCGCGGTCACCGCTGCGCCGGTGCCGACGAGCGCGACGACGAGCGCACCGCCGAGGAGGACGGCGCGCGGCGGAACGCGCCGGAGCACGGCGAGCGCCGCGGCCGATCGCCGTGCAGTGGGCCCGGAGTCGACGCCAGGCGGGGTCGGCGCCGCGGCTCCGCGATCCGATGCTCCGTCGGGCGAGACGAACAGGGAGTCGAGGCGCGTCGTCGCGGCGGCCGCGCTCGGTGCGTCGGCCGAAGCAGGCTGCCGGCGCGGCTGTCCGTCGAAGAGCGACTCGAGCGGGGCCCCCGACGGGGAGTGCTCCTGCTTCGCGGCCGGCCGGACCGCGCGCTTCTCACCCTCGAAGAGGGAGTCCAACCCGCTCACGGCGTCAGCCCCAGTTCGCGCCGCCGTCGGCCGAGCGGCCCACGACGTCGCCGGCCCACACGACGACCGTTCCGTCGCCGCCGGCGGCGAGGGCCACGTCACCGGGTGCGAACTCCGCGGGCAGGCAGGCGCCGGGGGAAGCGATGGCGCCGTCCGTGAGTGCGGCGACCTGCACGCCCGCGCACTGGGCGGCTGCGCCGTCGATCATCACGCGGAAGCCGTCCGCGGCGGCGTGGACGGTCAGGGCCCCGGGTGCGGGGACAGGAGCAGACCACGTGGCGGCGTTGTCGGCCGTCGTGACGACCGTGGCGTCGTCGCACAGCGCGATCGCGGTGGTGTCGAAGGCGGACAGCGCGAGAGCGGTGCAGGGCAGGGGAACATCGCCCGCAGGGGCGTGCACGGTCGTCGGAGCACCCGGGTTGAAGTACCAGGAGCCGCCGACGAGGTCGGCGGCCTGCTCCCACGCCGCGCCCTCGCTGAAGGACCACATGCCGCTCGGGGCGCACGTCGCGTCGAGCGTGATCGCCTGCCCGATGTCGCCCGACAGCAGCCTCAGCACCTGCGACGCGCCGGCGGCGCTCGTGTCACCCGGGGTCCAGGTGGCGCCGGCGTCGGTGCTGAACTCGACGGTAGGGGCGCTGCCGCCGCATTCACCGGACGTCGACCGGATGAGCGTGCCCGTGGTGAGCTGCGTGAGATGACGGGTCGGAGCGACGGCTGCCGGGGCCTCGGGCTCGGCGGACGGAGTCGCGGAGGTGGTCGGCTCCGGCGATTCGGTGGGCGTCCTCGTCTCCGAGGGGGATTCAGCCGCGGGCGGCGTGCCCCGATGCTGCGTGAGAGCGAGCGCAGACAGCACCAGCACGACGGCGCCGAGCAGCCCGACTCCCACGAATGTCCACGTTCGGGACAATGTGCCCAGACTCTGGCGGAGTCTCATGCCGATCCCGCATCCGCGGCGCGGCGCAGCAGGGCCACGGTCGTCGCAACCGCGGGTGAGAGGTGCTGTGCGGACTGCTCGAACACGTCATCCGATCGGCGGTACGGGTCGATCACATCGTCGCCGTCCTCGGTCGCGGCCGGCGGCACCGTGCCGCGCGAGAACCCGATCTCCTCGACGGCCAGCCGCATCCGCTCGGCCGCGTCCGGCTCGTCGCGGACGAGGTCGTCGATCGTCTCGGCGGGCACCGCCTCGGCGATGCGGGCGAACTCGCGGATCGTGAACGTGTAGCGCGAGGCGCGGGGGACGAGTTCGACGATCTGGCGGCGGTGCTCACGAGCCATCCCCAGCACCAGATCCGCCTCCCGGATCATGTCGGCGGTGATCTGCCGCGCCCGGTGCGTCTCGGGCGTCAGAACTCCGAGGCCGCGGGCGATGCGCAGCGACTGGGTGGGCATGCCCTCGTCGACCAGGGCTCCGGTGCCCGCGCTGGCGACGGCGACCGGCAGGCCCTGGAGGCCCAGGGCGAGCAGCTGCTCGCCGAGCGGCGAGCGGCACACATTGCCCGTGCACACCGTCAGGATCGTGAACGTCCCCATCGCCGTCTACCTCTTGCCGGCGGTGCTGCGCCGGGCGGCCTGCTCGCCCTCGCGTCGCGACTCCAGCACGCTGTCATCGATTGGGTTGTTCTGGCCGTAGCCGTACTCGCCGTAGCCGTAGCTGTCGGGGCCCTTGGTCGGCAGCTTCGTCACCACCACGCCGAGAAGCTCGGCGCCTGCGGTCTCCAGCGTGCGGACGGCAGCCTGCAGAGCGGCCTTCTTGGTCTGGCCCGAAGCGGCGGCGAGGATGACGCCCTTCGTCTTCTTGCTGACGACCGCGGCATCGGTGACGAGAAGCAGCGGCGGGGCGTCGATCAGCACGTAGTCGAAGTGCTCGCCCAGCATCTCCAGCAGGCGATCCATGGCCGTCGACCCGAGCAGCTCGCTCGGGTTCGGCGGCACCTTGCCTGCGGGCAGCACGTACAGCTGAGTGCGGCCCCAGCGCTGCAGCGCGTCGACCAGCTCGACCTTGCCGATGAGCACGTCGGTCATGCCCACGCCGCCCTCGATGCCCATGTACGTCGCGAGCTTGGGCAGGCGCAGATCGCCGTCGAGCAACGCGACGCGGGCGCCGGTCTCGGCCAGGGAGATCGCGAGGTTCGCCGTCGTGGTCGACTTGCCCTCGCTGGGGCCGGCGCTCGAGACGACGAACGCGCGCGATCCTTCGCCGACCTGCAGGAACTGCAGGTTGGTGCGGAGCGTGCGGAACGACTCGGCGCGCGGGTTGCGCGGGTCGGCGTGCACGATGAGCGGGCGCGAGCTCGCCTCCGGGTCGTACGCGATGCCGCCGAGCAGCGGCTTGTCGGTGATCTGCTCGATGTCGTGCAGCGAGTGGATGCGCGTGTCGAGCATGCTCCGGAGGAACGCGTAGCCGAGGCCGACCACGATGCCCACCAGGAGTCCTGCGACCAGGTTGACGGGCACGCGCGGGCTCACCGGTGCACCGGGCACCTGCGCAGGCTGCACCGTCTTCAGCTGAACGGGGCTCGACTCGCCCTCGCCCGTGGGAGCCTCGAGCTCGGTGGTCACGACCTGGATGAAGCTCTCGCCGACCGCGTTGGCGATGTCGGCTGCCAGCTGAGCCTCGTTGGCGCTCGCGGTGATGTTCAGCAGAACCGAGTTCGTGGGCGACGTGGCCGTGACGCGGCCGGTGAGCTGGCCCACCGGGATGCCCAGCTGCTGCGACGCCGGCTCGAGCACGATGGCGGTCTTCACGACGTCGACGTAGCTCGTCACGATCTGCCGCGCGAACGTGCTGCCCTGAACGAGGTCCCCCGTGGCGGCATCATTGGATCGCACCGAGACGAACAGCTGTGTCGACGACTGATACACCGGCGTGGCGAGCAGAGAGGCGGTGGCGCCGAGGCCGAGACCGAGCAGCGCGGTCACGACGATGACGATCCAGCTCTTGTGAAGGATCCGGATGATGTCTTGTAGGGTCACGTGCTCTCCTGGTCGCGTGGGCATACCGATTCTTGCATGGCCGCGCAACGCGCCCGGATCGAGCCCCCGGATCCTCTGCTGGGGACGCGTCCGCGGGCTGTTCTGCCCGCTTTCCCGGGGCCCGCCCGACCGGGCTCGTAACCGCTCACTGTTAGCATGGCGCACGTCCCACCCGGGTGCCGTCGGCGGCTCGCGCCGCACCAGCACCTGGTCTAGTGGACGATTTGCGTCGCAGGGTCCGCGCGCGAGAGACCAGAAGATCGAGCAACCGGGAGGCGCTCCTCATGGCGAGTCGGTTCGACGTGCGTCGCCTCGCGGGCATGCTGTTCGCGACGTGGTATCGGCTCCGGGCGGCGGGACGAGTGGCCGGGGCGTCTTTCATCGTGCGCAGCCCGAGTCTGTTCCGTGTGGAGGCCGGCGGGTCCATCCGATTCGGCGAGGGCGTGATGATCGAGCACGGCGCGCGCATCGTCGTCAGGGACCGTCTGGTGATCGGCGACGGCGTCTACATCGGCAAGAACTCGACGATCGTGGCGTTCGCACCTCTTCACATCGGTGCGCGGACGCTGTTCGGTGAGAACGTCTCGGTGCACACCGAGGACCACGGCCCCGCGGGGCGGCGGGACGAGTTCGCGACGAGCGAGGTCCGGATCGGCGAGGACAGCTGGCTGGGTGCCGGCACGGTGGTGCTCCGGGGAGCGCGGATCGGCGACCGGACGACGATCGGTGCGAACTCGGTGGTTCGCGGAGACATCCCCGACGACGTGCTCGCCGCCGGCGCCCCCGCCGTCGTCAAGCGGAATCTCCGATGAGGCCCGCGAAACCGACCACGGAGCGGCGGGGAAGCATCCTGCTGCGGCAGCTGGAACCGCTCGCGCTCGTCGTGAGCGTGGCCATCGGCGCCGCGTTCATCCTCTATCGCGAGCAGTTCGTCCCCGCGCACTTCCGGTTCGACTCCGACAAGATCCAGGAGGGTGCGCAGGGTCGCGTCTACGACGACAGCACCTTCGACACCGTCAGCGCGATCTATCGCTTCCTCGGGCTCGCGGACGCCCCGGACATCGCGGGCCTTCTCGGCTATGCGCTGTTCGTCGTCACTCTGCTCGTCGCGGTGAACCGCTCCAAGGGATCCCCGTCGCTCTATCGCGTCGCCGTTCTGTCGATCGCGGCGGTGCTCGGCGGTGTGTACCTCGGCGGCTACTCGAAGGACGCGTTCGTCCTCCTCATCGTGCTCGCGCTGCTCATCGCCGGGCCCCACCTGCTCTGGGACATCGCGATCCTCGCCATCATGGTCTGGTACGGGCTCAACTTCCGGCAGTACTGGCTGCTCGTCGCGCTCGGGTACGTGGCGTTCCGCCTGCTCCAACGGCGTCCCATGCGCGTGAGATGGCTGCTGTTCTGGCTGATCGTCGGCATCGCGATCGTGAGCCTCGGGTTCTGGCTCGTCTTCGACATCGCCCCCGACATGTATCGGACCCGGGCGAACGAGACCCGGTCCGAGATCGCATCCGCCACGGTCATCGAGCCCTTCATCGAAGGCGCTCAGCCCTTCGCGGGGATCGCGAACAACATCCTGACCGTGGGCGCGCTGTTCGTGCCGCTGCCGCTCGCCCTGAAGGGCGAGGTCTACTACGTCGCGATCGCCGCGATGCTCGTGACCGTGTGGGTCGGCTTCCTCCGGTCGGCGAGTCGCTTCGGCCGCACCGTGGACAGCGTCTCGCCGCACAACATACTGACGATCCGCGCCGTCTCGCTCGTCCTTGCGTTCGTCATGGTCCAGTCGCTGTTCGAGCCGGACTACGGCTCGGCCCTGCGGCACCTGGTGCCCCTGCTCCCGCTGATGATCGCCGTGGGCACGGTGCGCTTCGCGCCCGTCGGCGAGCCGGCGGAGTCGAAGGACGTCGAGTTCGCAGGAGGGAAGAGCTGATGCGCGTTCTGCATGTCACCGAGGCGATGGGCGGGGGGATCATCGCCGTGCTCCGCTCGCATGTCCGACGTCAGCTGGAGCTCGGGGCCGACGCCGTCGTCGCGTACACCCGCCGGCCCGACACCCCGCATGCGGACGACCTCGGGCGGCGGCTCGAAGGCGCCGAGCTGATCGAGCTCGGGGCCGGTGCGGGGCGGCGGGATCTGGTGCACCTCGCGCGATTCATCCGCGAGGCCTCGGCCAGCGGCGACTATGACGCGATCCACCTGCATTCCTCGTTCGCCGGGGCGGTCGGCCGCCTCGTGGCGAAGGGGGCGACGCCCACGTTCTACTCACCGCACGGGTTCGCCTTCCTCCGCGAGAACACCTCACGCGCGTCCCGGTTCGCGACGAAGCTCGCGGAACGCGTCCTGGCGAGGCGCAGCGAGCTGATCCTGACCAGCCGGACGGAGTTCGAGCTCGCGCGCGAGGTGCTGAAGGCGAAGCGCGCGCACCTGGTGGATACGGGCGTCGCGCGGGAGGAGGCCGAGTCCTGGGGCCCGGCCGGAGCCGTGCACGACCGCCCGATCGTCGCGATGGTGGGTCGCGTCGTCTACCAGAAGGCTCCCTGGCGGTTCGCGGCCGTGGCACGGGAGCTCGCCCACCTCGCCGACTTCGTCTGGTACGGCGTGGCTCCGGACGATCCGGTCGACGAATGGATCGGCGACGCCCCCGTGCGGCTGGTCGGGTGGATGTCGCCGGACGAGCTGGATGCCGAGCTGGCCAAGGTGGACATCCTCCTGTTCCCTTCCCTGTGGGAGGGCATGCCGTATGCGCTCATGATGGCGCAGGTGCGGGGGATCCCCGCGGTCGTGTCGGATGTCGTCGGCAACCGCGACGCGGTGGTCCACGACCGCACGGGCATCGTCGCGTCCGATGATCAGGGCCTGCGTGACGGCGTGGAGCGGCTGCTGACGGACGAGGCGCTGCGTCAGCGCATGGCCGCCGAGGCGCGTGCCTCGGGTCTCGAGCGCCTGACCGATGCCCGGCTCGGGGTTCAGAGCCTCGCGATCTATCGGGGAGAGGCCTGATGGCGCGCGCGCTCGTGGTCGGCGGCAACGGCTTCATCGGCGCTCACCTCGTCGACCAGCTGGCGCGCGACGGCTGGGACGTGGAGGCGTTCGACCGGTTCTCGAGCGGCCCCCGCTACACGGCTCGCAACGTGCGTCAGGTGGTGGGCACGTTCTCCAGCGGCGACGAGATCCGGCACGCGATCACGGGCCAGGATCTTGTGGTCCACAGCCTGTCCGCGACGACGCCGGCCAAGACGCTCGGCGGTCCGCAGGCGGACGTCGAGGCCAACCTGCTCCCGACTCTTCACATGCTCGGCCAGTGCGTGGCCACCGGCGTCGGGCGGGTGATCTTCGTCTCGTCCGGCGGCACGGTGTACGGCTCGGTCGATCGCGCCGCGCATGAGGAGGACGCGCTGCTGCCCATCTCGCCGTACGGCATCGGCAAGGCGGCGATCGAGCGCTACCTGGCGTACTACGGCGTCGAGCACGGCCTGTCGTCGGTCGTGCTGAGGGTCGCCAACCCGTACGGGCTCCGGACAGACAGATCGCTTCCGGGATTCGGGCTGGTCAGCGCGCTTCTGCGAGCCGCCGAGGCGGGTTCCTCGGTGATGCAGCTGGGCGACGGGACGATGGTGCGCGACTACATCCACATCGACGACCTGACGCGGATGGTCGCCGCCATCGTGGCTGATCGCGAATTCACCGGCGCGGTCAACATCGGAAGCGGCGGCGGGGCGACTGTGGCGGCGATCATCGACACCGTGCGCAAGGTCACGGGAGCCGAGCTGCCTGTCGAATCGCGCCCGGTTCCTCCCTCGTTCGTCGAGCACATCGTCCTCGACCTGGGGCGGTACGTCGAACGCTTCGGCACGCCGGAACTGGCCACTCTGGAGGCCGGTATCGCACAGACGTGGAAGGACTGGCGTCAATGACGGATCTGAAGGTGCTCGTGCTCCACTGGGGCGCCAACGGCGGTGGGCCGCGCTTCAGCCAGCGCATGGCCTCCGGGCTGGCGCAGGTTCCCGGGGTGGAGGTGCACATCGCCTACTCTGCGTACGCGGACAACGCGAGCGACTGGGAGTCGCTCGCCCTGCCGTCGCACGTCGTGGACACCTACCGCTCGATGCGAGAGCTGGTGCTGGGGGTGCCCCGCTGGTTCGCGGCCGTGCGCTCCCTGCGCCGCTACATCCTCGACAATGACATCGACGTCGTCTTCTCCGGGATGCTCAGCCTGTGGCAGTCGCTGGCGATGCCGTTCACCGTGCCTCGTGGGGTCAAGTACGTGTCCTCGATCCATGACGCGGTGGAGCACAAGGGAGAGCAGCGCCGGATCGTCGCACTGGCGCGCAAGCGGGACATCTCGCGCGCGGATCTCGTCGCGGCCTACTCTGAGCATTCCGCCGTCGAACTGCGTCGCCAGGTCCGCGGGCGGAGGGTGACCTCTCTGCCGCTGGGTGCCGACACGGTGGATGCCCCCGTCCGCGACGTCCCGTCGGAGCCGTTGAAGCTCGGCTTCTTCGGCCGCATCGTGGAGTACAAGGGCGTCGATCTGTTCGCAGAGACCGTGCTGGAGCTCGACCGGCGGGGCCGCGCGGTGCGCGGCATCGTGGCGGGCAACGGCGAGGCGGATCCGGAACTCGTGCGACGCACGGAGCACCTCATCGACTGGCAGGTGCGCTGGATCGACGAGCGCGAGATCCCTGAGATCTTCGCGGGGTTCGACATCCTGATGCTCCCCTACAAGGAGGCGAGCCAGTCGGGCGTCGTGACCAATGCGGCGACGTTCGGCGTCCCGGTCGCGGCGACGCCCGTCGGCGCGCTGCCGCAGCAGGTCGAGGAGTTCGGCATCGGCGAGGTGTCGGAGCGGGTCGAAGCAGCGTCGCTCGCGGACGCGGTCGAGCGGCTGGTGGATGAGCCAGGGCGCTATGAGGCGGCGTCGCGCTCCGCGCTCGAGAAGGTGGAGTCGACCTACTCGTGGCGAGCCTTCGGGGAGACCCTCACCGCAGAGCTCCGAACGCTCTTCGGCCGGGGCGCAGAGGGAGCGCGCTCATGACGGTGACCCGGGAGCGCCAGGTGATCGCGGCTCAGGGGCGCCTGGCGGGACTGGAAGGCCTGCGAGGCATCGCGGCACTCGGGGTCCTCGTGGGTCACGCGGGGCCCCGCTTCGGACCGGCGAGCGGCGGCGGGATCGTCGGCGAGGCCTTCGACTACGGCCGAATGGGGCTCGTGCTGTTCTTCGCCCTGTCCGGCTTCCTGCTGTACCGCCCCTTCGCTGCCGCGATCATGGGCGACCGACCCGCGCCTGACATCCGTCGGTACACGCGCAGCCGGTTCTTCCGGATCTGGCCCGGATATCTCGCGATCTTCGCGCTCGTCGCGTGGGTGTTCGGCGTCGCCAGTCTGGGTGCCGAGCAGCAGGGCGGCAAGTTCGGCGCACAGCCGTTCGGGTACATGACGGACCCCGGCATGATCGTCGCCAACCTCTTCATGGCGCAGACGCTGTTCCCGGACACCCTGCGCACCGGGATCAGCGTGGCCTGGTCTCTCACGGTCGAGCTGGTGTTCTACATCGTGATGCCGATCATCGCCGTGGCCGTGTTGAGCGTCCGCCGCGGGCGTCCCGGAACCGTGGGGGGCGCCCTGATCGCCCCCGCCCTGCTCCTCGTGATCGGGTTCGCCGGCAAGTCGTGGTTCCACCTCGTGACGGAGCCGGCGAACGCCGCCGAGGCGCAGGCCATGGCCTGGGGCGCCAACTGGACCTCGGTGCTGGCGCGCAGCTTCCTGTACCACGCAGATCTGTTCGCCTGGGGCATGGTCGCCGCCGTGATCTGCAACCTCATCGCAGCCGGGCGGATCTCCGCAGTCGCGGGAGCGCGGCTCCGGTGGATCGGCCTGGCCGTCGGCGTCGCCGCGGTGCTCGTCGGCCGCATCGTGGACACGACGGACTCGGGCATCGCCGTTCTCGCGGCGGCGCTCGTCCTCTTCGTGGCGGCGCCTCGCTCCGACGGCGGCGTGCCGCGCGTGGCGCGGACTCTGGAGACCTGGCCGTTCGTGCAGGCGGGTCTCATCTCCTACAGCGTGTATCTCTGGCACATGCCGGTCATCGCCTTCCTCGAGAGGGCCGGCTTCCCGCGTCAGGAGGGACTCGCGGGGTGGCTCGGGATGGTCGCGCTGGTGTTCGCGATCACTGTCGGCCTCTCCTTCGCGACCTATCACCTCGTGGAGAAGCCCGCGATGCGATTCGGCAAGGCGCGTACGCCGCGGGTGGCGGATCCGGCGGTATCCCGCGGGCCCGCCGCGTGAGCCGTTCTCTCGCCTCGGCGGGGGCGCGGGGAGGCGTCTTCTCCCTCGCCGGCCAGGCGGCGACCCTCCTCGTCAAGCTGACGACGATCGTCGTTCTCGCGCGACTCATCGCGCCCGAGGAGTTCGGCGTGGCCGCGATCGCGACCACGATCGCGACGTACGTGATGAGCCTGATGCCGCTCGGCCTCACCCTCGCGGTGGTGCAGGCGCCTCAGGTCTCCCAGGCAGCGCGGTCGACGCTGTTCCTCGTCAACGTCGCGCTCGGCGTCCTCGGCGCCGCAGCGGTCCTCGCGCTGTCGTTCGTCCTGCCCCAGGTCTACGGACTGCCCGAGCTGCACCCGCTTCTCGCGTGGCTCGCGCTCGGTCCCCTCTTCGCGTCGCTCTCATGCCAGTCTCAGGCCCAGCTTCTGCGCGATTTCCAGTTCGCGCGGATCATCGCCGCCGAGATCCTCTCCCAGGTCCTGGCCCTCGCGGTCACGATCGCCGTCGCCGCCGCGGGGCACGGAACCGCCGCCTTGGCGGTGCAGGTGCTGCTCCAGATCGGACTGCAGAGCGCGATGATCGTCGTCCTCGCAAGATGGCGGCCAGGACGCCCCGCGCGCTGGCGAGGGGAGGTGGCCGCGCTGGTGAACGAAGGCGTGCGCATCTTCGGGATGAACGCGCTCGCGTCGGGGTCTCATGCCGCGATCGTGCCCGCACTCGGAGTGGTCACGGCGCCCGCTCCTCTCGGACAGTTCGACAGGGCGCAGCAGATCATCTTCATGCCCGTCACGCTCGCGGTCGACCAGCTGCAGCGGATCGCAGTGCCCGTGCTGTCCCGGTTGCGCGATTCTCCCGAGCGGTTCGCCGCGTACTCGAGCCGGGCTCAGCTGCTCCTCGCCTATCCGTCTGCCGCGCTGTTCCTCGTCGTATCCGCGCTCGCCCCGCAGCTCGTCGCCGTCGCTCTCGGCCCGGGATGGGAGCTCGCCGGCGAGATCGTGCGCATCCTCGCCATCGGCGCGGTCTTCCGCACCGCCGCCCAGTCGACGCGCTGGGGCCTGATCGCGTCCGGCCGGTCCAAGGAGGGACTGGTGATGACGGCGTGGGTTCAGGTCGCAGTCCTGCTCGTCACCCTTGCGGGCCTGCCGGGGGGCGTGATCGGAGTGGCGATCGGCAACACGGTCGCCTGGGCGCTCGCGTGGCCGGTGAGCGTCGTGCTGTCCGCGCGCGCGATAGGCATCCCGTGGGCGCCGCAGGTCGTCGTCACCCTCAGAGGAGTGGCGGTGTCGGGAGCGGCCGCCGCGAGCGCATGGGCGACGACTCTCATGGCGCTGCCCGACATCATCACGCTCCTGGTCGGGGCGGCCGCAGCCGTCGTCACGATCGCCGTCGCGGCGGTGATCCCCGCCGTGAAGCGGGACTTCGCGGCTCTCGCAGACACCGTGAGGCGCGCCCGATGAGCGCCGAGCACTTTCGATCGAAGCAAGCACGAGGAGCGGAATGACCACGACGACGTTGACCCCGGACGTTCGAATCGCCTTCATCGGCGGCCTGCAGCGCAGCGGCACGACCCTGCTCGGTCGTCTGATCGCGGCGCACCCCGATGCGGCAGGCCTGGTCGGCACGCACACCCCCGAGGACGAGGGGCAGTTCGTGCAGGACGTCGTCATCGACGACCACCGCATGGCGAAGGAGCAGGCCGGATGGATCGGCGGGATCAGCCACTGGGCGTTCCACCCGGCAGCGCATATGGACGAGGCCGATGCGAAGCGCATCCCGGATGCGGCCGCCCGCATGCTCGCAGGCTGGCAGCCGTACTGGTCGCGTCCTGAGGCCGAGCTCTACGTCGAGAAGTCCCCGAGCAACCTCGGGCGAATGCGCTTCCTCCAGGAGGCGTTCCCGCGCAGCACCTCCATCGTGATCTCCCGCCACCCTGTCACACAGGCCCTCGCGACCCGCAAGTGGACGCACCCGGCTGCGCGGATCGGGCTGGACTTCGAGCAGCTGATCGATCACTGGTGCGTCGCCATGGAGATGTTCGAGGCGGACCAGCCGCACCTGCGGGAGTCGCTCCTCGTGAAGTACGAGGACCTGATCGCGAAGCCCGACGCGACGATGTCCGCCGTGGGGGCGTTCCTGGGCCTGCGTGACGTGGGGTTCGACGTATCGGACGTCTCCGACCGCGATGGCGTCTACCGCCGCTACTGGTCGGCGATGCGCGGTCAGGGCGAGCGGCTCGTGCCGCTCAACCCGAAGGGCGGCGCGCATCGTGAGGTCGCCCGCATCCTCGAGCGGCTCATCGTCCCGACGATCGGGCGCCGCAGGCTGGCCCGGACGATCGAGCGCTACGAGCCGCGGATCGCACGCTTCGGCTACAGCTTCGAGGACCTCGCCTGAGCTCAGGCGCTTGAGGCGACCGCGTCGGCGATCGAGTTCTCGAACTCGATCGCCGGCCGCCAGCCCAGTTCGGAGCGCAGGCGGCTCGAGTCGCCTGTGACCGAGGCCACGTCGATGGGCCGCGCGCCGGTCATGTCGGTCGCGGGGACCTCGCGTCCCATGGCGGCGCAGATCGCGGCCAGGACCTCGTTCCCGGTCCTGGCCCGTCCCGATGCGATGTTGTACACCTCGTGCTGCAGTGCGGGCGCTTCGCAGAGCAGCAGATAGGCGTCGACGACGTCTCGCACGTCCGTGTAGTCACGGGCGGTCGTGAGGTCGCCGGTCGTCAGGGGGACGCCGGGTGGCAGGTCTCGCAGCCGGCTGATGAGGTCGGGGACGAGGAAGCCTGGACCCTGGTGCGGTCCGATGTGGTTGAACGGGCGTGCCGAGACGGTGCTGAGGCCGCGGCGGCCGTAGTACGAGAGGAGATGCTCCGCCAGGAGCTTGCTGATCGCGTAGGGCGAGGTCGCCGTGACCGGTGATGTCTCATCGATGGGCGATGCGGTGCCCGCGTAGACGGCGCCCGTGCTGGACGCGACGACGCGCGTGCCCGCGCGGCCCTGGGCGATCAGGGATTCGCACATGTTGACGACCATCGCCCCGTTCGCCTGGATATAGCGCATCGGGTCGTCGAACGACGGGCCGACGGCCGCGAGTCCGGCGAGATGCATCACGACGTCGAACCGTGGGAGGGCGGGCCATCGCTCGGTCAGGTCTGCGACGACCAGGTCGGCGACCCCCTCGGGTTCGTCGGCTGGCTGCCGGCGCGTGATCCCGAGGACCTCATGCCCTCGCGCCGCTGCACGCGCAGCGAGATGACGGCCCACGAAGCCGTCGACTCCCGTGACGGCGATGCGGAGGCCCATGTCAGCGGGCGGCGCCGATGAGCTTGAGATCGTGCGCGACCATGCGCTTCACGAGGCCGGGGAAGTCGACCTCTCGGGTCCACCCCAGCTCGGTCTCGGCCTTGGCGGGATCCCCGAGAAGGATGTCGACCTCCGCCGGGCGCATGAACGCCGGGTTCTGCTTGACGTAGGGCTTCCAGTCGTCGACGCCGATCTCGGCGAACGCGAGCGTGAGGAACTCCTCGATGGAGTGCGTCTCGCCCGTCGCGAGCACGAAGTCGTCCGGCGTGTCGTGCTGGACCATCTGCCACATGCCCCGCACATAGTCGCCCGCGTAGCCCCAGTCGCGCTTCGGCCACAGGTCGCCGAGCTCGATGTGGTCCTGCAGGCCGGCGTGGATCCGGGCGACGGCGTTCGTGATCTTGCGCGTCACGAACTCGACGCCGCGGCGCTCGCCCTCGTGGTTGAACAGGATGCCGCACGACACGAACATCCCGTAGCTCTCCCGGTAGTTCTTGGCGATCCAGTGGCCGTAGAGCTTCGCGACGCCGTATGGGCTCCGCGGGTGGAACAGGGAGTTCTCGTTGTAACCCTTCCCGGGGCGGTTGTAGTCCAGTCCGCCGAACATCTCGGACGTCGAGGCCTGGTAGACCTTCGTGGACTCGGCGCGGCCCGCCAGGCGGACCGCCTCGAGCACGTTGAGCACGCCCTTGCCGGTCACCTCGGCGGTGAGGGTGGGGTTCTTGAACGAGTACCCCACGTGGCTGATCGCCGCGAGGTTGTACACCTCGTCGGGCTGGGAGACGTCGACCGCGCGCACGATGGAGGTCGGGTCGGCAAGATCGCCCTCGATCAGCTGGACGTAGGGGAACTCGCGCGCGACCTCATCGCGGCGCGGGTTCTGCTGCCCGCGGATGAGGCCGAAGATCTCGTACCCCTTCTCGTGGAGCAGCTCGGCGAGATGGCCGCCGTCCTGTCCCGTGATTCCGGTGATCAGTGCGCGCATACTTGTTCCGTTCCTTTGGGGGCGGCCGTGATCGTGTCAGACGGCCCTGGTGGCCATGCGGTCGGCCGGAGACGACGACATGGTATCGGGCGAATCAGTCGTCTCCGGTGGCCTGGGCCTCGAGGATGCGGCGCTCGCGCCGGGACGACGACTCGAGGCCGTGTCCTTTCCGGACCATCATCCAGCCGACCGTCCCGACGACCAGCGCTGCCGCCACCGCGATCAGCGTCACCTCGTTGCTCACCTGAAGCAGCTTGAGCCCCGCCGCGAGCAGGACGATCGCCAGTGCCCGGCGGACGAGCCCGCCGGGGACGCGCGACGAGAACTGCGCACCCAGGATCGCGCCCGGCACGCTGCCGATCGTCAGGGGGAGCACGATGGACCAGTCGACGTGCCCGAACAGCAGGTGCCCGCCCGCCGCGGCGATGACGAGCGGGACGGCCTGCACGAGATCCGTGCCGACGAGGCGGTTCATGGACAGAAGCGGGTAGAGCGCCATCAGGGCGATGATGATGAACGATCCGGAGCCGACCGAGGTCACGCCCACCATGAGGCCGCCGACGATGCCGACGAGCAGGGTGGGGATGACGCGCACGGGGATGTCGCTGGAGGGCACGTCGAGCTTCGGGGCCGCCAGGCCCTTCCGCTCGCGCGCCCATTCGACGAGGCCGAGGTAGGCCTTCACGATGAGCAGGCCGGCCGCGATGAGAAGCGCGATGCCGAGAGCCGTCTTCACGAACGCCGTCACGCCCACGAGCGGGCCGATCGCGCCGATGAGCACCGCGCCGAGGAACGCGGACGGCACCGAGCCGATCATCAGCCACAGCACGATCCGCCAGTGCACGGTGCCGTGCCGCGCGTGGACGATGGATCCTGCCGGCTTCATGACAGCCGAGGTGATCAGATCGCTGGAGACCGCCGTCAGGGGGTTCACTCCGAAGAACAGCACGAGGGTCGGCGTCATCAACGCGCCGCCGCCCATACCAGTGAGGCCGACGACGATCCCGATGCCGAATGCCGCGAGTGCCAATCCCCAGTCCACGAACACCGACGCTAACACTTCGGCATCGGGGCCCCGTCGCCGCGAGGCCTTGCATGACGGGCACCCGTACCCGTACCGGCGCCCGTGTGGGAGGCCCTCCCGTGGCTGGGGTATCGTCAGGATGCCGACACTCCGCCGATTGGACGACGCCCTGAGCTCTGTGATGACCACCGATCGCCTCCGCCCTGCCGACGCCGAGACGGCGCGCGCCGTCGCGGAGGCCGCCGCCCACCGGCTCATCGACGTGCGTGCCGCCAATCCCGGCCTCGAGGGTCGCGCCCTCAAGGATCTCGGCGACGCCGAGGCGCAGCTCGTGATCGCGGCGACGCTCGCGGAGCGTGCCGCCGGGGACGCCGTGCTGAGCGAGGAGGCCGCCGACAGTGATGCCCGCCTCGCCGCGTCGCGGGTATGGATCATCGACCCGCTCGACGGCACCCGGGAGTTCTCCGAGGGCAGGGACGACTGGGCCGTGCATGCCGGACTGGTGGTCGACGGCGAGCTGGCGCTGGGAGCGGTCGCGCTCGGCGGCCCCGAGCGGGTGCTCGTGTCGAGCGACCTGTCGGGACACGCCCCCGCGCAGGACGGACCGATCCGCATCGCGGTGAGTCGGACTCGTCCGCCCGCTCTGGTCGAGCACGTCGCCGCCGCTCTCGGCGCGGAGCTGGTCCCGATGGGCTCCGCAGGAGTGAAGATCTCGTCCGTGGTCACGGGCGAGTCCGACGCGTACATCCATGGTGGCGGCCAGTACGAGTGGGATTCCGCCGCGCCCATCGCCGTCGCCCGCGCCGCGGGCCTGCACACTTCCCGGCTCGACGGTTCTGAGCTGGTGTACAACCAGCCGAACCCCTACCTGCCCGACCTCGTCGTCTGCCGACCCGAGCTGACGGACCGCATCATGAGCGCGATCGCCGACGCTCTCGCGGCCCAGCCCGAGTGAAAGGAGTCTCGGTGACGTCCGACGCCCACTACTCGCTCTCCCAGCTGAAGCAGCTGGAGGCCGAGTCCATCCACATCATCCGCGAGGTGGTGGCGCAGATGGAGAAGCCCGCGCTGCTTTTCTCGGGCGGCAAGGACTCGATCGTCCTGCTGCACCTGGCGATGAAGGCGTTCCACCCGGCGCCGCTGCCCTTCCCGATCGTCCACATCGACACGGGTCACAACTTCCCCGAGGTGATCGCATTCCGCGACGCCCACGTCGAGAAGCACAACCTGCGTCTCGTGATCGGGTCCGTGCCCGAGGCGATCGAGCGCGGTCTGGTGCGCGAGGAGCCGAACGGATCGCGCAACCGGATCCAGACGCCCGTGCTGCTCGAGACGGTCGAGCGCAACGGCTTCACCGCCATGCTGGGCGGCGCCCGTCGCGACGAGGAGAAGGCCAGGGCGAAGGAGCGGGTGTTCTCCTTCCGCGACGAGTTCGGCCAGTGGGACCCGAAGAACCAGCGTCCGGAGATCTGGAATCTCTACAACGGCCGCGTGCACCCCGGCGAGTCCATCCGCGTCTTCCCGCTGTCGAACTGGACAGAGCTCGACATCTGGGAGTACATCCGGCATGACTCGATCGAGCTGCCGCCCATCTACTACGCGAGCGAGCGTCAGGTGTTCGAGCGCAACGGCATGCTCTTCGAGGCGAACGAGTTCTGCCGCCCCAAGGACGGGGAGATCGTCGGGCCGCGCATGGTGCGCTACCGCACGGTCGGGGACGCCACGCTGACGGCTGCGGTCGCCTCGGAGGCGACCACGATCGATCTCGTCATCGAAGAGGTCGCGACCACGCGCATCACGGAGCGCGGCGCCACGCGCGGCGACGACAAGGTGAGCGAGGCCGCGATGGAGGACCGGAAGAAGCAGGGGTACTTCTGATCATGGACATGCTGCGATTCGCGACCGCCGGTTCGGTCGACGACGGCAAGAGCACCCTCATCGGCCGCCTGCTCTACGACTCGAAGTCGATCTTCGCCGATCAGCTGGAGAGCGTCGAGGCGACCAGCAAGAGCCGTGGCGACGAGTACGTCGACCTGTCGCTCCTGACGGACGGGCTTCGCGCCGAGCGCGAACAGGGCATCACGATCGACGTGGCGTACCGCTACTTCGCGACGCCGAAGCGCAAGTTCATCATCGCGGACACCCCGGGCCACGCCCAGTACACCCGGAACATGGTCACGGGGGCGTCGACCGCCGATCTGGCCATCGTGCTCGTCGACGCTCGCAAGGGCGTGCTGGAGCAGAGCCGACGGCACGCCACGATCGCATCGCTGCTGCGGGTCCCGCACCTGGTGCTCGCCGTGAACAAGATGGACCTCGTGGACTGGTCGGAAGACGTCTTCACGAGCATTCGCGACGAGTTCTACGACTTCTGCACCCGCCTGAACATCAACGACCTGACGGCCATCCCGCTGTCCGCGCTCGCCGGAGACAATGTGGTGACGCGCAGCGAGAAGATGCCCTGGTATGACGGTCCGTCGCTTCTGCACCACCTGGAGAACGTGTACATCGGCGGCGACCGCAACCTGCAGGACGTCCGCTTCCCCGTGCAGTACGTGATCCGTCCGCAGCAGAGCGAGCACCGCGACTACCGGGGCTACGCGGGTCAGGTCGCGGGTGGCCTGATGAAGGTCGGCGATGAGGTCCTCGTGCTCCCCTCGGGCCTCACGAGCCGCATCTCCGGCATCGACACCGCCGACGGGCCGATTCAGGAGGCCTTCCCGCCCATGTCGGTCACGGTCCGGCTGGAGGACGAGATCGACATCTCGCGCGGCGACGTGATCTGTCGTCCCCACAACCACCCTCACGTGTCGCAGGACATCGACGCGACCATCTGCTGGATGGACGAGGCGCCGCTCGTGGTCGGCAAGAAGTATGCGGTGCTGCACAACAGCCGCGAGGCGCGCTGCGTCGTCAAGGCCGTGCAGTACGAGCTCGACGTCAACTCGCTGCACCGCAAGCAGGATGTGGACACGCTCGGTCTGAACGCGATCGGCCGCGTCACCCTCCGCATGACGTCCCCGCTGGTCGCGGACCCGTATTCCCGCAACAGGAACACGGGGGCCTTCGTCATGATCGACGAGTCGACCAACTCGACCGTCGCCGCCTGCACCATCAACGACGCCGACTGACTCAGCCCGCGGCCGGCGACGCGCGCGTCCGGCCCTGACCTGCTCAGGGGGTGTGATGTCCAGGGAAACCGATGCGAAGGGCTCGCGAGGGCCTTCTCGCCTGACTCGGCGGGGCATGCTGATCGGCGGCGTCGCGGTGCTGGGCACGGCGGCGCTGTACCCGGCGGTGGCGCCGTTGCTGGAGGACTCCCGGCCCCGGCCTCCGCAGCCGACCACATCACCGGATTCGGAGCTCATGGTGCCCGGCGTCGGGTTCTCGATCGCGGCGGAAGCCGGCGGCGGGGGAGCCGTCGTCCTGCGCGCCGGCGACGGCACTCCGCTGCAGCGGTTCGGGGGGTATCGGGTCGGCGAGGTGATCGGAACCTCTGGATCCGTCTCGATCACGCGCGGCGAGGACGGCGCGTCCGCGCTCACGGTGGATTACGAGGTCGCCGGATCCGCCACTCTCCGTGGGACCTTCACTCCGCGGGGACGGCGCCTGGAGATCCAGTTCGACGTCAGCTCTCCCGGCCTCGAGAGCAGCGCGACGGCGCTCATGCGTCGCGAGCCCGCTGCGGGTGGTGCGACAGAGGAGGTGGCCTACGGCGTCGCCGCGTGGCGCCGCGACCCGCGGGGCGGGATCCCGTTCGAGGACGAGACGGATCTCGTGTACGTCCAGCACGTGGCGGGCCGCGCGCTCGCGATCGTCGCACGCGAGGGCAATGCCGACTGGCGCAGCGGATCTGAGCTGAGCCTTCCGGGCGAGCGGCTCTCTGCCGGAGTGTTCCGTGCCCGGTCCGTCGTGCTCATCGGCGACGCGCCGCACCCGGCGGTGTACGCCGCCGCGGCATTCGGCAAGCCGCTCGCGGCCGGCGTATGGACGGACAGGCCCTTCAACATCTGGGATCGAGCCGACAGGCCGCTCGTGGTGCACGGGGTGGCGCACAACGAAGGGCCGGAGCGGGCCATCACGTTCCGCTGGCTGGCGCACGACTTCGACGGACGGGTCGTCGCGGACCGCCGGCGCACCGTGGTCGCGGACGAGGGCTCGACCGCGACCGACGACGTCGAGGTCCGGCTGCCGGGTCGAGGCATCGCGTTCGTCGAGCTGACGGTGTCCGCCGGCGCCGACCGCGATCTCGTGCGCACGAACGTCGCGGTTCTTCCTCCGCATCGTTTCGTGGAGGGCGCGACGTCGATGTTCGGCACGGCCGCCGGGCATCTGTTCGACCTGCCGGAGGAGCGCACGCTCCTCAAGCGGATCGGCGTCCGGAAGGTGCGCCGGTTGGTCTACCCGAGCGGCGAGGCGGCCCGTCTGGGATTCACCCAGAGCCATCTGACGATCCCGGAGACCCCCGGGCAGTTCGATGGAGATGACGCGGCACTCCAGGCGTACGCGGCGAAGGTCATCGACGAGGCCGAGGCGGGTGGCGCGACCCACTACGAATGCGCGAACGAGTGGAACATGCTGGGAGACGGGATCCTGAGCGGCGACGGCGCGCGGCGCTACGTCGAGAAGTGGCTGACCGCGTTCCGTCGCGAGCTCGACCGCCGGAGCAGCACCGTGCGCCTTCTCGCTCAGGGACTCGCCGGGATGGACCTCGCCTATGCCGAGGGGATGTACGACGCCGGCCTCGCGAAGTACGCGCACGCGTTCAACCTCCATCCGGGCCGCGCGAACGTCACGCCGGACTATGCGCCGCCTCCCGCAGACTGGACGCGCGGCGAAGGCGTGTACTGGAACTTCCTCGGCGCGCTCAAGGAGGCGCGACGGCTCATCGAGCAGCGTGCCGGCGGCGCTCTCGAGCTCTGGCTGACCGAGGCGTACGCGGTCACCAAGCCGAATTCCTGGTGGAGCGACACCTATCGGCACGCCGCCGAGAACGTCGTGCTCTCGGCGGCCATCGCGAAGGCGCACGATGTGACGGCGTTGCTCTGGTATCAGCTGTACGACGGACTGTATGCGGACCTGCACCGGGCCGATCCGGGCAATCGCGAGTACCACTTCGGTCTCATGCTGCGGGACCGCAGTCCGAAGCCCTCGCTGCTCGCCTTCGCGAACATCGCCGAGCAGCTCGACCAGTCCTCGTTCCGGAGGTGGCTCGACTTCAGGGGGACCGCCCGGCGGGGCATGGTGTTCGATACGCCGCGCGGTCTGCTCACGCTGCTGTGGACCCGGGCCGACGGGTACATCCTCAACACGGAAGGGGCGCGCGACGGCGACTTCTTTCCCTCGCCCGAACCGTGGGAGGACACCTGGCGCACCCGTGACGAGGTCACGGTGCCCGCAAGCGGAGCGGTGACCCGAATCGACGTGATCGGGCGTCGCAGCGCCGTCCCCGTGAAGGACGGCGAAGTGCGGATCGCGCTCGACGGCGCGCCGAGCATGTACTACGGCCTGGACGTCCCGCGACTCGAAGCGGCTCTGACCCGATGATCGCAGGCGCGCCTCGCGATCCGTGCGGCGATGCTTGGATTGATGCGACGGCCGCCCCGACGACGAATGGGAGAAGATGAGCGTCCACGATGTGACTCTGACCGAGCCGCAGCTGCGAGATGTCGAACTCGCCCTCGCGGGGGCGATGCGCCTGCGACTCGTTCTCGCGGGTGTCGAGGCGGGAGCCGGCGATCGGCTGAGGCTCCTCGACAGCGAGGGGACGGACGTCGCCGAGCTGGCAGTGCAGGCGGTGGCGGCAGCCGAGGCCTCCGCGGCGGGTGAGCCCGCACGGATCGGTGCGGGGGAGGCGCCTGCACCACCTCGCCGCGCCGTGTTCACCGGCGCCGTGGCCGAACGGCGTGAGCTCGGTCACCGCGACTGGATGGATATCCGTGCGCGAGCGGGCGCCGAGCGCTCGCCGAGGGCGGTGGTGTTCACCGGCGCTGTTCCGCCGCCGGGGGAGCTTCCGGTGCAGGCTGGGGAGGGCGCCGCGGTCGTCGTGCTCGATCACGGCGACTCCCACGCGCTCGCGGATGGCGTGAAGGCTGCCGAGGCCCATGGGCGCCGCGTCGTCGTGCTGCCGTCGCCCGATGTGCGGGATCGCTCCCCGGAGGAGTGGCGTGAGGCCGTGGTGTCGGCGGCGCGTGCGCTCGTCGCCGACGAGATCGACCTCGTGGAGACCCCGCTCGAGGGTTCGCGCGGGCGTGCGATCCTGTTGACCGGGCTGTCCGGATCCGGCAAGTCGACGATCTCGAAGCTTCTGGTGCAGGAGCTCGCGGCACGGGATGACCGCACGGTGAGCCTCCTGGACGGGGACGAGGTCCGCCTCATCCTCTCGTCGGGCCTCGGGTTCTCGCGTGACGACCGGATGATGAACGTGCGACGCCTCGGCTGGGTCGCCGCACTCGTCGCAAAGCACGGTGGCATCGCGGTGTGTGCGCCGATCGCCCCGTATGAGGTGATGCGCGCTGAGATGCGCGAGCGGGTCGAGAGCGTCGGGCGGTTCCTGCTCGTGCACATCGCGACTCCGCTCGAGGTGTGCGAGCAGCGTGATCGCAAGGGACTGTACGCCAAGGCTCGTGCGGGCGAGATCCCGCAGTTCACCGGCATCAGCGATCCCTACGAGGTGCCTTCCGACGCGGACGTCGTCATCGACGCCTCCGAGGTGGAGCCGGGCGAGGCGGTGGAGCGGATCCTCGCGTCGCTCCGCCGTCTCGACGCCCAGGCGGCCCGCGGCTGACGCGGGCACGAGACGTCTGCGAGCGGGCGGCGATAATGGGGCGATGCGCATCTCCGCCCGGGCCGACTACGCGGTGCGTGCGGTGGTCGCGCTGGCGCAGGCCCGCCTCGACGGCCTCATCCGCGCCGAGACGATCGCCGCGGACGAGGAGATCCCGACGGCCTTCCTCGAGAGCATCCTGACCCAGCTGCGTCGTGCCGGTCTGATCGAAAGTCGTCGTGGTGCCGGCGGTGGCTTCCGGCTCCGGCGCCCGGCGGAGGAGGTCACGGTCGCGGACGTCGTCAGAGCGGTCGACGGCCCGCTCGTCTACGTGCGGGACGTGCGGCCATCGGAGATGGAGTATCCGCAGGCGGGCGGCCGCGCGATGGTCGAGTTGTGGGTCGCCCTCCGCGCGAGCGTCCGCAACGTGCTCGAGACGACGAGCATCGCGGATCTCGCGGAGGGAAGGCTTCCGTCCGTCGTGCGGGCGCTGGTCGACGATCCGTCGGCCTGGGAGCAGTCCAGCCCCTTCGGCGACTGACCGAGTCGGCAGGACCTGTCGGGCGACGTTGCTTCGGCTATTCTCGACAAAAACAGTCGGAAAACACGGAAAAGGGGAATCGCTCCGATGGGCGGATCACGGCTCGAAGGAACTGATGCGGCCGGTGCGCGAGGGGACGCCGCGTGGCGGATGCTCAAGCGGGCGATCCGGCCCGCGGCGTTGCGCATGGCGACGCTCAGCCATGTCCTCGATCCGCGCGATCCGGCCATCCGGGTGCAGCCGACCCGCAGCCTGCTCCTCGCTTCTCCGGCGGTCCACGGGTCGCTCGGCGATGAGGCCATGGTCGTCGCCACGCGACAGGCGGCCGCCCTTCAGGGGTGGGACGTGTCGCTCCTGACGCCGGGCAGCGCATCGGGCTGGGCCGATGCCGGGCTCGCAGATGTGCGCGCGATGGACGACGACGCGGTGGGTGCCGGCTTCCTCGTGCGGCGCCGGGCCCTGGATGGCGCCGGGGCGGCGGTGGTCCTGGGGGCTGACGCGATGGACGCCGCCTACGGGGCTCGTGGCGTCAGCGCGCGCATCGACTTCCTGAACCAGGCCGCCCGTGCGGGAATCCCGGCGCGCCTGGTCAATTTCAGCATCCGAGAAGGGGTGCCCGCCGTCGTCGCGCGACTGCTGCGCCGGCTCGAGCCGGACGTCGGGATCTGGGTCCGTGACGAGGCGTCACGAGGTCGCGCCGAGGACATCTTCGGCCGGCGAGTCGGGGCCGTGCCCGACATCGCATTCAGTCTCATGCCCGATGATGCGCGCCGGTCCTCGCCGGGCACGATCGCGCTCGTCGTGAACGGTCACCTGGGTCTGTTCGGGCTCGGAGCGGCCGAGCGCGTCCACGATTACTTCCTCGCACTGGGAAGCGGCCTGCTCGAGCGCGCGGACCGGGTCCTCGTGGTCGCCCACGATCTGAGACCGACTCCGGGCGACCCGGCCCTCGCGGAGCGGATCGCCGGCGAGCTCGGAGAGCGTGCCTCCGCCGTGTCGCCTGTGAGCGCGGCTTCGGCGAAGGGGCTGCTCGGCGGCGTCGACCTGTGCGTGACCGCGCGCATGCACGCTGCCGTCGCGGCCTTGAGCTCGGGAGTCCCGACGGTCGGTCTCGACTATCTCGACAAGTTCCGAGGGCAGTTCGAGTGGTACGGCCAGGGTGACGCGGTGACGCCCGCGAACGGCGACGCGGGTGAAGCGCTGGCGGTCGCGCAGCGGGTGTGGGCGGAGCGGGACGCGCGTCGCGCCGCGATCACGGCCGCGAGCGGGCGCCTCCGGTCCATCGGCGTTCCGTGGATGCCCGGAGCGTGATCGGGGGGCCGATTCGCGCCCGGGCGTGTCGTGCGGTAAGGTAGACCCTTGGTGCCCAACTGCGGGCACAGCGAACGTGAGCCCTCCACCGGCTGGTTTGCCCGACATCGTCGGGAGAACCGCCCCGGAGCGGGATTCACGAACGACTCCGTTCGAACAGAAAGCAGCACTACTGTGACGCGCACTTACACCCCGAAGGCCGGTGAGGCCCAGCGCGAGTGGCTCGTGATCGACGCCACCGACGTCGTCCTCGGCCGCCTCGCCTCGCACGCCGCCGCGCTCCTGCGTGGCAAGCACAAGGCCACCTTCGCCCCCCACATGGACATGGGCGACTTCGTCATCATCGTGAACGCCGAGAAGGTCGCGCTCACGGGCCAGAAGCTCCAGCAGAAGATGGCCTACCGTCACTCGGGCTTCCCGGGTGGTCTCAAGGCCGTCTCGTACTCCGAGCTGCTCGAGAAGAACCCGGTCCGCGCTGTCGAGAAGGCCATCCGTGGCATGCTCCCCAAGAACAGCCTCGGCCGTCAGCAGCTCGCCAAGCTGAAGGTGTACGCCGGTGCCGAGCACCCGCACGCCGCGCAGCAGCCCAAGACGTACACCCTCGACCAGGTCGCCCAGTAAGCGCCGGCATCCAAGGATTCAACGTGACTGACAACGACATCCAGAACTACTCGACCGAGACGCCGGCCGCCGAGGCCCCCGTCGCCGAGCGCCCCGTCCTCAACGTCTCCGGCGCCGCCGTGGGTCGCCGCAAGCAGGCCATCGCCCGCGTGCGCGTCGTCCCGGGCTCGGGCACGATCACGGTCAACGGCCGCACGCTCGAGGACTACTTCCCGAACAAGCTGCACCAGCAGCTGATCAACGACCCCTTCACGGTGCTCAGCCTCGCCGGTGCGTACGACGTGATCGCGCGCATCTCGGGTGGCGGCCCCTCGGGTCAGGCCGGCGCGCTGCGTCTCGCCATCGCCCGTGCGCTGAACGAGATCGACCGTGAGAACAACCGCCCGACCCTGAAGAAGGCCGGCTTCCTCACGCGCGACGCCCGCGTCATCGAGCGCAAGAAGGCCGGTCTCAAGAAGGCCCGCAAGGCGTCGCAGTTCTCGAAGCGCTAAGGCGCACGAGGCACATCCGAATGCCCCTTTTCGGCACGGACGGCGTGCGAGGACTCGCCAATGGCATCCTCACCGCCGACCTTGCTCTGTCCCTGGCCCAGGCGACCGCCGTCGTCCTGGGCCAGGGCCGTTCGGCCGAGGCCCGACGGGCCGAAGGCCGGCGCGCGGCCGTGGTCATCGGCCGCGATCCGCGCATCTCCGGCGAGTTCCTGAGCGCCGCCGTGTCGGCCGGCCTCGCCGCGTCGGGCATCGACGTGTACGACGCGGGCGTCATCCCGACCCCCGGCCTGGCGTTCCTCGTCGCCGACCGCGACGCCGACTTCGGCGTGATGATCTCCGCATCTCACAACCCGGCGCCGGACAACGGGATCAAGATCTTCGCTCACGGCGGAGTCAAGCTGCCCGACGTGGTCGAGCAGCGCATCGAGGAGGCCCTCCAGGGCCCCAAGCTCCTCCCCACGGGCGGCGACGTCGGCCGCATCAAGCGCTTCGCCGACGCCGAGGACCGCTACGTCGTGCACCTGCTGCAGTCGCTGCCGCACCGCCTCGACGGCATCCACGTCGTGCTCGACTGCGCCCACGGCGCGGCGGCCGGCGTCTCGCCCGAGACGTTCCGGGATGCGGGCGCCACCGTGACGGTGATCGGCGCCGACCCGGACGGCGTCAACATCAACGACGGCGTCGGATCCACGCACCTCGAGCAGCTCTCGGACGCCGTCGTGCGCGTCGGAGCCGACGTCGGCATCGCCCACGACGGCGACGCCGACCGCTGCCTCGCGGTCGATGCGCAGGGCCGCGTCGTCGACGGCGACCAGATCATGGCCATCCTCGCCAGCTCCATGAAGGAGCGCGGCCGGCTCAAGGACGACACGCTCGTCGCCACCGTGATGAGCAACCTCGGACTCCACGTCGCCATGCGCGAGCGCGGGATCACCGTGCTGCAGGCCGCGGTCGGCGACCGGTACGTGCTCGAGATGATGGACGAGGGCGGCTACTCGCTCGGCGGCGAGCAGTCGGGCCACGTGATCATGAGCGACTACGCCACGACGGGCGACGGCCTCCTGACCGGCCTGCACCTCGTGGCCGAGATGGCCCGCACGGGCAAGACCCTCGCCGAGCTGGCGTCGATCATGACCGTGTACCCGCAGGTGCTGATGAACGTGAAGAACGTCGACCGCGGGCGCGTCTCGGACGAGGGCGTGCAGCAGGCGGTGCGCGAGGTCGAGGCCGAGCTGGGCGACACCGGGCGCGTGCTGCTGCGCGCATCGGGCACTGAGCAGCTCGTGCGCGTCATGGTCGAGGCCGCCGACGAGGAGTCGGCGCAGCGCTACGCGGAGCAGCTCGCCGAGGTCGTGCGGGAGCGCATCGGGCTCTAGGCCCAGCCGAGCTCTTCGATGTAGCGGAGCATGACGCCCTCGCGCAGGGCCCAGGGGGAGACCTCGAGCTCCGAGACGCCGAAGGCCTTCATGGTCTCGTGCAGCACGACCGCGCCCGCGGTGATCTGCACGGTCCGCTCGGGCGTGATGCCGGGCAGCTCCTTGCGCACGGCCGCCGGGATGCGCGCCAGGCGCGGGATCCACTGGCCGAGCGACTGGCGCGGGAGCACCATGCGGGGCGAGCCCGACCATCCCGGCCGCGGGTAGCCGGCGAGCTTCGCGAGCGAGCGGATGGTCTTCGACGACCCGACGACGTGATCCGGGCGCGGCGATCCCTTCAACCCGTCCGCGATCGGGGCCAGGGTGGCGGCCGCGTGCGCGCGCAGCTCGGCCACCGCGTGCTCGCCGGGCGGATCCTCCGGAAGGTACGCCAGCGTCATCCGGCCGGCGCCGAGCGGCACCGACTCAGCGTAGTCGGGCAGCTCCTCGTCGCCCGCCGCGATCTCGAGCGATCCGCCGCCGATGTCGAACAGCAGGATGCGCCCCGCCGACCATCCGAACCAGCGCCGCACCGCCAGGAACGTGAAGCGCGCCTCGGTCTCGCCGCCCAGCACCTGCAGGCTCTGGCCCAGCGCCTCCTCGATGCGGGCGATCACCTCGGGGCCGTTCGCCGCCTCGCGCACCGCAGACGTCGCGGTCGGCAGCAGCTCGCGCACGTTCTCCGAGGCGGCGAGCTCCTTCGCGCGCGTGACGGCGTCGACCAGCGCGCGGACGCCCTCCTCCGAGATCGCGCCCTCGGGCGTGAGGTAGCGCATCAGGCGCAGCACGGTCCGGTGGCTCGATGCCGCCAGCGGGCGTCCGCCCGGATGGGCGTCGGCGACCAGCAGGTGCACGGTGTTGGACCCGATGTCGAGGACTCCCAGGCGCATGGGGCCAGGGTATCGGGCGGGTGCAGACGCGTTTCGTCTCCGCTTCGCTCCGCTCAACGACGGGCGGATGCGCGGATACGATGGGCCGGATGAGCGCCGTCCCTCCCCCCGCCCCGCTCTCGCTCTACAGCGAGATCGCCCGTGGCGACTGGTCGCGCCTCGCGGCGGGCATGGATCAGCCGCTCACCGAAGCGGAGGTCGTGCAGCTGCGCGGCATCGGCGACCGGCTCGACGTCGCCGAGGTGCGCGAGGTCTACCTGCCGCTGAGCCGCCTGCTCTCGATCTACGCCAAGACGACCAAGCGCCTCGGCAGCGACGTCAGCGGCTTCCTCGGCCGCGACGACCAGACCACGCCGTTCGTCGTGGGCGTCGCCGGGTCGGTCGCGGTCGGCAAGTCGACGATCGCGCGCCTGCTCCGCGAGCTCATGAGCCGCTGGTCCGACACCCCGCGCGTGGAGCTCGTCACCACCGACGGCTTCCTCTACAGCAACGCCGAGCTCGAGCGGCGCGGGCTCATGGACCGCAAGGGCTTCCCGGAGTCCTACGACCGTCGCGCGCTGGTCGAGTTCGTCACCAAGGTGAAGAGCGGGGCGGATGAGGTGCGCGCCCCGTTCTACTCGCACATGAAGTACGACATCATGCCCGACGCGCACGTGGTGGTGCGGCGACCGGACGTCGTGATCGTCGAGGGTCTGAACGTGCTGCAGCCCCCGCCCGCGCCGAACGACGTCGCGATCAGCGACCTGTTCGACTTCTCGATCTACGTCGACGCCGACGCTCAGCACATCGAGCAGTGGTACATCGACCGCTTCCTCGCGCTGCGCGAGGGCGCCTTCTCCAACCCCGCCTCGCACTTCAACGTCTTCGCGCACCTCACGGACGAGGAGGCGACCGAGACCGCGCGGGGCTACTGGAACGACATCAACCTGCCGAACCTGCTCGAGAACGTGCTGCCGACCAAGCACCGCGCCTCGCTCGTCCTGCGCAAGGGCGTGGACCACTCGGTCGAGTCCGTGCTGCTGCGGAAGCTGTAGCGCCCGGGACGGCCGGCTTCGGCTCGCTGCGCTCGCTCAGCCCGTTTCGACTCCGCTGCGCTCCGCTCAACGACCGGGGGGCGCTCCGCTCGGCGACGGGGGCTGCGCTCCGCTCGACGACCGAGGGGCGCCCAGGCGGGTTCCAGTCGGCGGAACCGTAGGATGGAGCGCATGTGTGGAATCGTCGGATACGTCGGGCCCCGTGACAGCCAGGACATCCTGATCGCGGGCCTCGCCCGCCTGGAGTACCGCGGCTACGACTCGGCCGGCATCGCCGTGATCGACGGCGACGGCGCGCTGCACGCCGCCAAGAAGGCGGGCAAGCTGGCGATGCTGCGCGACGAGCTGGCGGCGCATCCGATCGCGGCCGGCACCACCGGAATCGGCCACACCCGCTGGGCCACCCACGGCGGCCCCACCGACGTCAACGCGCACCCGCACCTCGCCGACGACGACCGCCTCGCGGTCATCCACAACGGCATCATCGAGAACTTCTCGGAGCTCAAGGCCGAGCTCGTCGCCGAGGGATTCGCGTTCCGCAGCGAGACCGACACCGAGGTCGCCGCGGTGCTCCTCGGCCGCGAGTACCGCGCGAGCGGGGGCGACCTGGTCGCCGCGTTCCGCGCCGTCGCGCGCCGCCTCGAAGGCGCCTTCACGCTGCTGGCCATGCACCAGGACCACCCCGGGCTGGTCGTCGGCGCGCGCCGCAACTCGCCCCTCGTGATCGGTCTGGGCGAGGGCGAGAACTTCCTCGGCTCCGACGTCGCCGCGTTCGTCGAGCACACCCGCAAGGCCCTCGCGATCGGCCAGGACCAGATCGTCGCCATCACGCCAGACGGCGTCGAGGTCACCGACTTCGACGGCGCCCCGGTCGAGACGTCGCCGTTCGAGGTCATGTGGGACGCGTCCGCCGCCGAGAAGGGCGGCTGGTCGAGCTTCATGGCCAAGGAGGTCTCCGAGGAGCCCGAAGCCGTCGCCAACACCATCCGCGGCCGCGTCCAGGACGGCCAGGTGGTCATCCCCGAGCTCGACGGCATGGACGAGCTGTTCGCGGGCATCTCGCGCATCGTCATCCTCGGCGCCGGCACCGCCGCCTACGCGGGCCTTGTCGGCAAGTACGCGATCGAGCAGTGGGCGCGCATCCCCGTCGAGGTGGAGCTCGCGCACGAGTTCCGCTACCGCGACCCGCTCGTCGGGCCGGACGTGCTCGTGATCTCGATCAGCCAGTCCGGCGAGACCATGGACACGCTGATGGCCGTCAAGGAGGCCGCGCGCCTGGGCGCCAGGACGCTGTCCATCTGCAACACGCAGGGCGCCACCATCCCGCGCGAGTCCGACGCGATCGTCTACACGCACGCCGGCCCCGAGGTCGCGGTCGCGTCGACCAAGGCCTTCGTCGCGCAGATCACGGCGCTGTACCTGTTCGCGCTGCACGTCGCCCGCATCCGCGGCACGCTCGCCCCCGAGGAGCAGGCCGCGCAGATCCAGGAGCTCGCGGCGCTGCCCGAGAAGATCCAGTGGATCCTCGACACCGAGCAGGAGCGCATCGAGCAGCTCGCGCGCTGGATGGCCGACACCCGCGCCGTCCTGTTCCTCGGTCGCCACGTGGGCTACCCGATCGCCCTCGAGGGCGCGCTCAAGCTCAAGGAGCTGTCGTACATCCACGCCGAGGGCTTCGCCGCCGGCGAGCTCAAGCACGGGCCCATCGCCCTGATCGAGCCCGGTCAGCCGGTGTTCGTGGTCGTCCCCTCGCCGCGCGGCGCCTCGGTGCTGCACGCCAAGGTCGTCTCGAACATCCAGGAGATCCGCGCGCGCGGCGCCCGCGTGATCGCGATCGCGGAGGAGGGCGACGCCGCCGTGCTGCCCTTCGCCGACGAGGTGCTGCGCATCCCGCTCGCGTCGCCGCTGCACGAGCCGATCCTGGCGGTCGTGCCGCTGCACATCTTCGCCATGGGCCTCGCGAATGCGAAGGGCCTGGACGTCGACCAGCCGCGCAACCTCGCCAAGTCGGTCACGGTCGAGTGACGCCATGATCGTCGGCATCGGCGTCGACCTGGTCGACATCCCGCGCTTCGAGCGCACGATCGAGCGCACGCCGAAGCTGCTGGAGCGTCTCTTCACGCCGCACGAGCGCGAGCTGCCGCTGCGCTCGCTCGCCGCGCGCTATGCCGCCAAGGAGGCGCTGATCAAGGCGCTCGGCGGCTCGGACGGGGTGCACTGGGACGAGATCGAGATCGCCCGCCTGGGCGACAGCCAGCCGCCGCTGTTCTCGCTGTCCGGCTCGACCGCCGCGGTCGTCGCCGCGCGCGGCATCACCACGCTGCACCTGTCGCTCTCGCACGACGCGGGCCTCGCGATCGCGTACGTCACGGCGGAGGGCGACGGCGGTCCGGCGGTGGTCGACGCGGTCGGCGCCGAATACGTCCCGGCCGACGACGAGGCCGCGCTGCTGGATGTGCCGGAGCCGATGGACCCGGAGGAGCCCCGGTGACGGGGGCCGGCACCTGGATGCGCCAGGCGCTCATCGACCTCGACGCCATCACGCACAACACCCGCACGCTGCGCGAGGTCACCGGGACCCGCGAGTTCATCGCGGTCGTCAAGGCCGACGCCTACGGGCACGGCGCGGTGCCCGCCGCGCGCGCCGCGCTCGCCGGGGGAGCGACGCGCCTCGGCGTCGCGGACGTCGACGAGGCGCTCGCCCTCCGCGCCGCCGGTGTCGACGCGCCGATCATGGCCTGGCTCCACGGGCCCGAGACGGAGTTCGCGGATGCCGTCGCCCAGGACGTGCAGCTCGGCATCTCGAGCCTGCGCCAGCTGCGCGACGCCGCTCGCGCGGCGACCGAGGGGCATCCGGCCGTCGTGCACCTGAAGCTCGAGACCGGCCTGGCCCGCAACGGCCTCGCGCCGCAGGACTGGTCGGCCGTGTTCGGCGAGGCCGCCGCGCTCGAGCGCGAGGGCGTCCTGCGGGTGGACGGCCTGTTCAGCCATCTGTCGAACACCTCGCTCGAGGACGACCGCGTGCAGCTGCGCCGCTTCGAGGTCGGCGTCGCCGCCGCGCACGGGGCCGGCCTGACCCCCAGCGTGACGCACATCGCCGCGACCGCCGCCGCCATCGACCTGCCCGAGGCGCGGCTCGACGCCGTGCGCATCGGGATCGGCCTTTACGGACTCTCGCCGTTCGAGGACCGCGACGCGGCCGACCTCGGCCTGCGCCCCGCCATGACGCTGCGCGCCCGCGTCGCGGCGGTGCGCCGCGTTCCGGATGGCCACGGCGTCTCGTACGGCTACACGCACCGCACCGACGGCGACAGCACCCTCGCGCTCGTGCCCCTCGGCTACGCCGACGGGGTGCCGCGCCAGGCCTCCGGCGCCGGGCCCGTCGTGATCCGCGGGGAGCGGTTCCGCGTGGCCGGGCGGATCGCGATGGACCAGTTCGTGGTCGACGTGGGGGATCACCCGGTCGAGGTGGGCGACGAGGTCGTGCTGTTCGGCGATCCGGCCGCCGGCGTGCCCTCGGCGACCGAGTGGGCCGACGCCGCGGGAACCATCAACTACGAGATCGTCACGCGGATCGGCGCCCGCGTGCCGCGGGTGGCGCGGTGAACAGGACGGCTCTGTGATTGCGGGCGAGCTGCTCGGGCGGCACGACATCGCGACGTCCGAGGACATGGAGGCGCTGGGGCGCCGCCTCGGCGCCGGGCTGGTCGCGGGAGATCTGATCGTGCTGACCGGGCCGCTGGGCGCGGGGAAGACCACGTTGACCCGCGGGATCGCGGAGGGGCTCGGCGTGCGCGGGCCGGTGCAGAGCCCGACGTTCGTGATCGCGCGCACGCATCCCTCGCTCGTGGGCGGAGCGCCCCTCGTGCATGCGGACGCGTACCGCCTCGACTCGGCCATGGAGCTCGACGACCTCGACGTCGACGTGGACGGCTCCGTCACGATCGTCGAGTGGGGCCGCGGCAAGGTCGACGGCCTGCGCGAGGAATGGATCGACATCGAGATCGAACGCCCCGTCGGCGCCGCCGCGGACACCGAAGACCTCGACGCCGACGCCCCGCGCGTGGTGACGATCGCGCGCGTGCGCGGCTGACGGGCGTGGCGCGGCGCGGCGCCGTGGTGGTTGAGCGACCGAGCGCGTGCGGCCGGTCGTTGAGCGGAGCGAAGCGGAGACGAAACGCCGGTAGGGGTTCGGTGCGTTTCGTCTCCGGCGCTGGCGCGCCTCCGCTCAACGACCGGCAGGGGTTCGGTGCGTTTCGTCTCCGGCGCTGGCGCGCCTCCGCTCAACGACCGGCAGGGGTTCGACGCGTTTCGTCGCCGGCGCTGGCGCGCCTCCGCTCAACGACCGGCAGGGGTTCGACGCGTTTCGTCGCCGGCGCTGGCGCGCCTCCGCTCAACGACCCGTAGGCCCCGGTCGTTGAGCGGAGCGAAGCGGAGACGAAACGGCCCAAGCGAGCCGCTCGTCCACAGGCCGCGAGTCGTGCGCCCCGACTCCGCTCTGCTTCGGCTGCCGGCGCTTGGATCGGTACGGTCCTCGCATGACGGCCTGGACCTACATCCTCCGCTGCGCGGACGGTACCTACTACGCGGGCAGCACGATCGATCTGCACAATCGCGTCGCGGCCCACAAGCAGGGGCTCGGCGCCGCCTATACGAAGCGGCGGCTTCCTGTGGAGCTCGTGTGGTCGTGTGACTTCGAAAGGGTGGAAGACGCCTTCGCGCTGGAGAAGAGCATCCAGGGCTGGAGCCATGCGAAGAGGGAGGCTTTCATCGACGGCGGCATCGCGGCGATCCGGCGCTGGAGCGACGCGCACCCTTCTCGGAGCGACCGACGGGTGACGCGCGGCAGGAGGCCGACCGGCGATGCTTAGGGCGTTTCGTCTCTGTTCGCTGGCGCTCACTCCGCTCAACGACCGGCGAGCAGCAGTGGCCGCGGGGCGTCATGTCCCGGCGTCCCGTCAGGTGGCGTCGATACCCTGGAGGGGTGATCCTCGCCATCGACACGTCGATCGGCTCGACCGTCGCCGTCGTCGAGCCGTCGGGGGTCGTGCGCGCCGAGGCGGGCAGCGAGGTCACGCTCGGTCACGCCGAGCTGATCGGCACGCTGCTGGTCCGCGCGCTCGACGAGGCCGGCATCGCGCCCGCCGACGTCACGCACGTCGCGGCGGGCATGGGCCCCGGCGCCTTCACCGGCCTGCGCATCGGGATCGCCGCCGCACGCGCGTTCGCGCTCGGCCGTGGCATCCCCGTCGTGCCCGTCGCGAGCCACGACGCGGCGGCGCTGCGGCACCTCGACACGAACCCCGCCGGGGCGTTCGCGATCGTCACCGACGCCCGTCGCCGCGAGAACGCGATCACGGTCTACGACGGCGCCGACGACCGCGGCCTTCCCCGGCGCGTCGCGGGGCCCGAGCTGCGCCCCCGCACGGCCGACCTCGGCGCCGACCCGCTGACCGCCGACGCCGACATCGTCGACACCCCCGCCATCTCGGCCGCCGCGCTCGGCCGCGTCGCCGCGCTCGCGCTCGCCGCCGGCTGGGAGCCGACGGGCGAGCTCGCCGAGACCGAGCCTCTGTACCTGCGCTCCCCGGATGTCACGATCGGCCACGCCCCGAAGAAGGTGAGCGCATGACCATCCGTCCCGCCACCCTCGACGACCTGGGCGCGATCATGGCGCTCGAACGCGCCTCGTTCCCGACCGACGCCTGGTCGGAGGCCATGATGCGCGAGGAGCTCGCCGGCCCGCACGGCCACTACCTCGTGGACGAGCTCGCCGGCCGCGTGACCGGCTACGCGGGCCTGCGGGCACTGCCCGGATCGCGCGACGCCGACGTGCAGACCATCGCGCTCGCCGAGTCGGCGCGCGGCCGCGGGCGCGGCCGCGCCCTGCTGCGCGCGCTGCTCGAGGAGGCCGAGCGTCGTCGCGTGCGCGAGGTGTTCCTGGAGGTGCGCGCGGACAACCCCGTGGCGCAGGCGCTGTACGCGTCCGAGGGGTTCGCCGAGCTCGGCCGCCGCCCCCGCTACTACCAGCCCGACGACGTCGACGCGGTCGTGATGCGCCTCGATCTCGAGGCCTGGGCCGCGGCGCGCACGCCCGACCCTGCCGAGGCGGGGGTGTGCACATGACCGGCCCCCTGATCCTGGGCATCGAGACCAGCTGCGACGAGACCGGCATCGGCATCGTCCGCGGGCGATCCCGCGCGGGCGAGCGGAACATCCTGCTCAGCAACACGATCGCCAGCAGCATGGACGAGCACGCCCGCTACGGCGGCGTCGTGCCCGAGGTGGCGGCCCGCGCGCACCTCGAGGCGCTGCAGCCCGCGATCGAGCGCGCGCTCGACGAGGCCGGCGTGACGATCTCCGAGATCGACGCGGTCGCGGTCACGAGCGGGCCCGGACTGGCCGGTGCGCTCATGGTCGGCATCGGCGCCGCGAAGGCGCTGGCCGTCTCGCTCGGCAGGCCGCTGTACGCGGTCAACCACCTCGTCGGCCACATCGCGGCGGACATCCTGGATGCGGACGCGCCTCCGCTCGAGTACCCCACCGTGGCCCTGCTGGTCTCGGGCGGGCACACGTCGCTGCTGCTCGTGCGCGACCTGACGAGCGATGTCGAGCTGCTCGGCGAGACCGTGGACGACGCGGCGGGCGAGGCGTTCGACAAGGTCGCCCGCATCCTCGGCCTGCCCTACCCGGGCGGCCCGGAGATCGACCGGGCGGCCGCCGAGGGCGACCCGAACGCCATCCGGTTCCCGCGCGGTCTGTCGCGGGCCAGCGACATGGCCGAGCACCGCTACGACTTCTCGTTCTCGGGCCTCAAGACGGCGGTCGCGCGCTGGATCGAGCAGCGCGAGGCGGCCGGCGAGCCCGTGCCGGTCGCGGATGTCGCCGCGAGCTTCCGCGAGGCGGTCGTCGACGTGCTCGTGACCAAGGCGCTCGATGCGTGCGCGCAGCACGGCGTGCCGCGCCTGCTGCTCGGCGGCGGCGTGATCGCCAACCGCCGGCTGCGCGACGTCGCGCTCGAGCGCGCCGCGGCCGCGGGCGTCACCGTGCGCATCCCGCCGCTGAGCCTGTGCACCGACAACGGCGCGATGATCGCGGCGCTCGCCGCCGAGCTGATCGCCGAGGGCCGCGCGCCCTCGACGCTCGAGTTCGGCGCCGACTCGACCCTTCCCGTCACGCAGATCCAGGTGGCGGTGGCCGACCCGGTGGCGGTGGAGTCGACGTGAACGAGCGCGCGGTCGTGCATGCTCCCGAGGCTCCCGCCCCGGAGGGCGACGTGCGGCCGGTCGGCCCGGCGCCCGAGGGCGGCGCGGTCGCGCCCTCCGCGCCGGCGCCCGCCGCGGCGCCGCGCGCCATCCGGAGCATGCGCCTCTCCCGAGGGCGGACGGCCACCTGGTCGATGACCCTGTCGACCTTCGCGCTCGTGGTGTCCTGGTTCGTGCCGTGGGCGCTGCCGCTCGGCGTGATCGGCGTCGTCCTCGCGGTGATCGCGCTCGCCGGGCGCCGCGCGAAGCGCGAGCTCGCCTGGTGGGGCCTGGGCCTCGGGCTGGGCTCGATCGTGTGCAGCGCGTTCTGGATCCTGTGGGTCGTGCGCGCGGTGCAGGAGGCCGCCGGGGCCTGATCAGGCGCGGGGGACGCGGTCCGCGAGGATCGCGGTGCGCCTGCCGTCGACGCGCGTCAGGATCAGCGTCGCCGACTGATCGCCCTTGAGGGCGAGGCGCTTGCGCAGCGCGGCGGGGTCGACGTCGACCCCGCGCTTCTTGATCTCGAGCGTGCCGATCCCGCGGGCGCGCAGCGCCTTCGCCAGCGGCTTGGGGTCGGCGGGCAGCGTCTCGCGCACACGGAACGACGCGACGAAGGGGCTCGTCGCGGCTGCGTCGCCGGTGAGGTAGGCGATGCCCTGCGCGACCGGCCCGGCGTCGAGCGCGCGGGCGACGTCGCCGATCAGACGGGCCCGGATGACCGCGCCCTCCGGCTCGTGAAGGAACGCGCCGAGCGCCCGCACCGGCTCGTCGGCCGTGTCGGCGGCCGCGGTCAGCTCGTGGGCGTCGTCGCCGCGCAGCACGAGCGCGGATCGCCGGACGCCCTCGCGCGCGAGGGCGCCGGTCCAGACGACCAGCTCCACCGTGGATCCGTCCACGCTGATCCACTGCGTCTCGGCATGCTCGGGAAGGGCGTCGCGGTCGTGGCCCGGACCGAGCTTGACGCCGGCGGGCACGCGCCCCGCGAGGTCGAACACCCAGTCCAGCGGCGGCGAATAGTCCGCGGCCGCCACGCGCGCGGTCTCGCCGTGTCCGGCCGTGCGGCGCGCCGGATCGAGCCAGACCGCGCCGACCTCGTCGAGCGGCACCTCCTCGGCCCGCGCCGCGCGCACCTCGACGCCCGCGCCCTCCGCGCGGAACGGCGCGAGGTTGTACGCGGCCAGCGCCGCCGTGACGGGGTCGGCGTCGACAGCGAGCACGCCCATCCCGAGCGCCGCGAACGCGAGCGAGTCGCCGCCGATGCCGCAGCCGAGATCCGCGACCCGCTCGATGCCCGCCTGCCGCATGCGGCGCGCGTGGTGCACCGAGACGCTCATCCGGGTGGCCTGCTCGAGGCCCGCCCGCGTGAACAGCATCCGGTCGGCGAACTCGCCGAACTTCGCAGTCGCGCGCTGCCGCAGCCGCGCCTGGCCGACCACGGCGGACACGAGCTCGGGGGAGTGGCCCGCCGCCCGCAGCCGGGACACGGTGCGCGCCACGTCGTCGGCGCTGTCGACGTCGCCGAGCGCGTCGAGCAGGGCCAGGCCCTCGCGGGTGAGGAGGGCGTCGAGCTCGGCCGAATCCATCCGCCCAGCCTACGGGCGGCTCCTACGACACAACGCAGGAGCGGAGCGGGATCTCGGGCGTGTGCGGGTCATCTCGGACGGCGACACGCCATGCAGCCGGCACAGGTCCTGCATTGTGTCGGCGACGGGCGGAAGCCGTTGGCACTCGCGTTGCGGGAGTGCCAGCATCCCTCCTACACTTGCTGTTAGCACTCTCCCCGGGAGAGTGCGAAGAGTCTTCCCGTACGAAGCACACGAAAGAAGAGGTACACCGTGTCGGTTTCCATCAAGCCGCTCGAGGACCGCATCGTCATCAAGCAGGTCGAGGCCGAGCAGACCACCGCGAGCGGTCTGGTCATCCCCGACACCGCGAAGGAGAAGCCCCAGGAGGGCGAGGTCGTCGCGGTGGGCCCCGGCCGCATCGACGACAACGGCAACCGCGTTCCGCTCGATGTCGCCGTCGGCGACCGCGTGCTGTACAGCAAGTACGGCGGCACCGAGGTGAAGTTCGGCGCTGACGAGTTCCTCGTGCTCTCGGCGCGCGACGTCCTCGCGGTCGTCGTCCGCTGATCCCAGCGACACGCCCCGAAAGGGCCCGGATGCTCGGCATCCGGGCCCTTTCGCATGCCCAAGTGGGCGGCTTCGTGACGTTTCGACTCCGCTCGCTGGCGCTCGCTCCGCTCAACGACCGGTCGTCGAGCGGACGCACCTGGCAGGAATCGGACCGCGGATGGCAGGGCGCACCGGGCCCGGCGCGCTCGCCGCGAGCGTAGGCTGAATCGGTGACCGCACCCGCCCCCTCGATCGAACGGCCCGGCCGGATCGGGACGGAGGCCGCGGGTACCCTCTACGGCCTCGGCGCGTACGTGCTGTGGGGCGTGCTGCCGCTCTACTTCGTGGTGCTCGCGCCCACCGGTCCGTGGGAGGTCGTCGCCTGGCGGGTGCTGCTGTCGCTCGTGTTCTGCGCGCTGCTGCTCACCGTGATGCGCGGCTGGGGGCGCTTCTTCGCCGTGCTGCGCAACCCGCGCCTCGCGCTGCTGATGGCGCTCGCGGGCGTGCTGATCTACGGCAACTGGCAGATCTTCGTGATCGCGACCCAGAGCGACGCCGTGATCGAGGCGAGCCTCGGATACTTCATCAACCCCATCACGACCGTGCTGCTCGCCGTGCTGGTGCTGCGAGAGCGGCTGCGGCCCCTGCAGTGGATCGCGATCGGCGTCGCGGCGGTCGCGGTGATCGTGATCGTGATCGGCTACGGCGCCGTGCCCTGGTACGCGCTGGGGCTCACGGCGACCTTCGGGGTGTACGGCCTCGTGAAGAAGCAGGTCGGCGGCTCGGTCGACGCGATCAGCGGCCTCGCGCTCGAGACGCTGTGGCTCGTGCCGGTCGCGGTCGTGCAGCTGGCGATCGTCGCGGTCACCACCGGCATCACGATGGGCGCGGCGGGCGCCGGCCACACCGTGCTCCTCCTCTGCGCCGGCGTCGTCACCGCGGTTCCGCTGCTGCTGTTCGCCGCCGGCTCGAGCCGCATCCCGCTCGCGACCATGGGCATGCTCCAGTTCGCGGGGCCCATCCTGCAGTTCATCATCGGCGCCGCCGTGCTGCATGAGCCGATGCCGACCGCGCGCTGGATCGGCTTCGGGATCGTGTGGCTCGCCTGCATCCTGCTGATGCTCGACCAGGTGCGCCATGCGCGCCGGGCGCGGCCCCTGCCGGCCGTCGCGATCGACGGCGGAGCGTAGAACGACGCCCGAGAAGGGGTCGCACGCGACATACTGCATCGCCTGCCGGCGCGGCCGGTAACGATTTGATCCCAGGGTCCGGTCTGCGCAACACGCGAAAACCCGGATGAAACAAATCGCGGGTAGATTTCCGTCCATTACCCGCGGTGTGCTGATGCACCACCAGTCCCCGAAAACCGCGGGTCCTGATGAAAGGACGGAACCTCATGGTTCGATCCCGGAAGCTGATCGGCGCACTGGCCCTCACGGGCGCCGCAGCTCTCACCCTCGCCGGCTGCGCCAGCGGCGGTGGAACCGCCGAGCCCAGCGAGTCGGCCCCGGCCGCGCCGGCCGGCGACCTCGCGCTGAAGATCGGCACGGCCCTGCCCGTGACCGGTTCGCTCGCGTTCCTCGGCCCGCCCGAGATCGCGGGTGTCGACTACGCGCAGTCGCTGATCAACGAGTACGCCGAGACCACGGGCCTCGAGCTCGAGGTCGTGCACGGCGACTCGGGCGACCTGGACAACAAGGCCTACGAGACCGAGATCCCGCGCCTGCTCAGCGAGGACCCGGCCGCGATCATCGGCGCCGCGTCGTCGGGCGTCTCGCTGCAGTTCATCGACCAGGTGACCGGCGCGGGCGTCATCCAGTTCTCGCCGGCCAACACGTCGGACGCCTTCACGACGTACGACGACAACGGCCTGTACTTCCGCACGGCGCCGTCGGACGTGCTGCAGGGCGAGGTGCACGGCAACTTCGTCGCCGAGCTCGGCTACCAGACGCTGGGCATGATCGTGCTGAACGACGCCTACGGCACCGGCCTGGCCAAGTACATCACCGAGGCGTTCGAGGGTGCGGGCGGCGAGGTCGTCGCGGCCCCGACGTTCAACCCCGGCGACACGTCGTTCGACTCGCAGATCTCGGAGGTGCTCGCCGCCGACCCCGACGCGATCACCGTGATCTCGTTCGACGAGGCGAAGACCATCCTCCCGAGCCTGCTCGAGAAGGGCTTCGCGGCCGAGGACCTGTTCCTGGTCGACGGCAACATGGCCGCGTACCCGGACTTCCCGGAGGGCCTGCTCGAGGGCGCCAAGGGCACGTACCCCGGTCCGACGCCGGAGCAGGTGCAGGAGTTCATCGACGGTCTCGACGCCTTCGTGGAGGAGTCGGGCGCCGAGCCGCTGAGCGACTACACCTACGCGCCGGAGTCGTTCGACGCGACCAACCTGATCGCGCTGGCCGCGCTGGCCGCGGGCTCGACCGACTCGGCGGCGATCGCCGAGAAGCTGATCGAGGTCTCGGGCGGCTCGGGTGACGGCGAGAAGTGCACCACCTTCGCGGAGTGCGCCGACATCATCCTGGCCGGCGGCGTCGCGGACTACGACGGAGCCTCGAGCCCCGTCACGTTCGACGAGGTCGGCGACCCGACCGAGGGCATGATCAACATCTACGAGTACGGCCCCGACAACACCTACACCCCGTACGAGGGCTGATCCCCCTCGCGCGACCCGGATCGCCCCGTCTCCCTCGAGGAGGCGGGGCGATTCCCGTTCGCGCGGTCTCGTGGACGGCGGCGGCTTCAGGGGTTTCGACTCGCGCCGGCGCGCTCGCTCGACCAGCAGGGAGCGTGCTGGGGGCCGGGCGCAAGCCCCTGCGGCTCCCGGCCCGGGGCGGCTAGCGTCGGTCGTCCAAGGGAGCGCGAGGACGGGAGCATCTCATGAAGGTCGCCATCGTCGGGGCGAGCGGCAACACCGGGACCGCGCTGCTGCACGCCCTGAGGGACGAGCCCGCGGTCGACGCGATCGTGGGCGTCGCGCGGCGGACGCCGGACAAGGCGCCGCCCTACGACGCGGCCCACTGGGAGCGGATCGACATCGCGGCGCCGGCCGTCGACCGGGCCGCGGACGAGCGGGTGATCGACCGGCTCGCCGCGGCGTTCCGGGGCGCGGACTGCGTCGTGCACCTGGCCTGGCTCATCCAGCCGAACCGGAAGCGGGAGCTGATCCGCCGCGCGAACGTGGACGGCACGCGCCGCGTGATCGAGGCGTGCCTGCGCGCCGGCGTGCGGCACCTGGTGTGCGCCTCGTCCGTGGGCGCGTACACGGGCGTGGACGACGACGACGCGCGGGACGAGTCATGGCCGACCGAGGGGATCCCCACCTCGCACTACGCGGCCGACAAGGCCGCGCAGGAGCGCCTGCTCGACGACGCCGAGGCCCGGGGCCTCGCCGTCGCGCGCCTCCGGCCCGCACTCGTCTTCGACCGCGACGCCGGGGCGGAGATCACGCGGCTGTTCGTCGGGGCCCTCCTGCCGCCCGCGCTGCTGCGCCCCGGGCGCCTGCCCGTCGTGCCGCTGCCGGCGGGCGTGCGGATGCAGGTCGTGCACGGCGCCGACCTGGCCGACGCGTACCGCCGCGTCATCGTGGGCGGCGCCACGGGCGCGTTCAACATCGCGGCCGACCCCGTGCTGCGCGGCCGGGACATCGCCGCGGTGCTCGCGCACGGGCGCCAGCTGGCGGTGCCTGCGCGCGTGCTGCGCCCGCTCCTCCACGCGGCGTGGCGGCTGCACGCCGTCGCGGCCGACCCGGGGTGGCTCGACATGGCGATGACCGTGCCGATCATGGACAGCTCGCGCGCGCGGCGCGAGCTGGGGTGGCAGCCCCGGCACGACGCGACCTCGGCCCTGCGCGAGCTGCTCACGGGGATGGCCGACGGCGCGGGCACCGCGAGCGCTCCGATGCGGCCGCGTCGCGACTGGCCGCAGGATCAGCTGCCGCCCGGCGACGTCCTCCCCGACGGGCCGGCTCAGCCGCCCGCGGACTCGCCCGCGCACCGGCTCCCCGCCACCCTGCAGCGGGACATCCTGGGGCTGTATCTCTCCGACCACCTCACGGGCGCGACCGCGGGCGTCGCCCGGTTCCGGCGGATGGCCAAGGCGTACGCGGACACCGACCTGGGCCCGGACCTCGCGCGGCTGGCCGAGGAGGTCGGCCGCGAGCGGGTCTTCCTGAAGGACCTCGTCGACACGCTCGAGGTGCCGCGGCGCCCGCATCGCCAGGCCCTCGCCTGGCTCGGCGAGAAGGCCGGCCGGCTCAAGACGAACGGGCGCCCGCTCGGGTCGCCCATGACGCCCGTGCTCGAGACCGAGCTCATGCGCGGCGCCGTCACGGGCAAGAAGGGCGCGTGGGAGACGCTGGCCGCGCTCGCGCCGGACCTCGGCCTGCCGGCGGAGACCTTCGCGGTGCTCGCGGAGCGGGCCGAGGAGCAGGCGGCCGTGCTCGGGCGGCTCCACCGTCACATCGTCCGCGAGGCGTTCGTCGCGGGGCACGTCGACTGACGAGACGATGGGAGGCCGGGGGCGAACCCCCGGCCTCCCATGGCGATGCGCGGCGTCAGGCGCCGAGCGTGCCGAGATAGAGCTGAGTGACCTTGGGGTCGTTGAGCAGCTCGCGGCCCGTGCCCGTGTAGGCGTCGCGGCCCTGGTCGAGCACGTAGCCGCGGTCGCAGATCTGCAGGCAGCGGCGCGCGTTCTGCTCGACCATGATGCAGGTCACGCCCGCCTGGTTGATCTCCGAGACGCGCAGGAACGCCTCGTCCTGACGCACGGGGGAGAGGCCCGCCGACGGCTCGTCGAGCAGCAGCACCTTCGGGTCCATCATGAGCGCGCGGCCCATGGCGACCATCTGGCGCTCGCCGCCCGAGAGGCCCGAGGCCCGCTTCTTCAGTCCGCCGCCCTTCGCGAGGTCGGGGAACAGGCCCATCACGAAGTCCACGCGCTCGGTGAACAGCTTCGGGTTCTGGTACGCGCCCATCTGCAGGTTCTCCTCGATGGTCAGCGAGGGGAACACGTTGTTGGTCTGCGGGACGAAGCCGACGCCCTTCGCGACCAGCTTGTCGGCCTTGAGGCCCGTGATGTCCTCGCCGGCGAGCGAGATGCTGCCGCCGCGGATCTTCACCTGGCCGAAGATCGCCTTCAGCAGCGTCGACTTGCCGGCGCCGTTGGGGCCGATGATGCCGATGAGCTCGCCCTGGTAGGCGGTCAGGGTCGCGCCGTTCAGGATGTTCACGCCGGGCAGGTAGCCCGCGTGAACGTCGTCGACCAGGACGACCGGGGTCTCGTCCGTGCTCACTTGTCGTCCTCCTTCTCGGCCTCGGCGGCCGCCTCGGCCTCGGCCGCCGCCTCGGCCTCGATGACCTCGGCGCCCACGGCCGCGGAGGCCTCGGCGTCGGTGGTCGGGTCGGCCTCGACGACCGGGATGCGGCCGGTCACGACGCCGAGGTCGAGCTCCTGGTGCGCGCCGAGGTACGCGTCGATCACGGCCGGGTTCTTCATGACCTCGTCGGGGGCGCCCTCGGCGACCACCTTGCCCTCGGCCATCACGACGACCCAGTCGGCGATGTGGCGGACCATGTGCATGTCGTGCTCGACGAACAGCACGGTCATGCCCTCGTCCTTCAGGTTGAGGATGTGGTCGAGCAGCGACTCGGTCAGGGCCGGGTTCACGCCGGCCATCGGCTCGTCGAGCATGACGAGCGTCGGCTGGGTCATGAGCGAGCGGGCCATCTCGAGCAGCTTCTTCTGGCCGCCCGAGAGCCCGGCCGCGAGGTCGTCGCGCTTGGCGTCGAGCTTGAACTTGACCAGCAGCTCCTCGGCGCGCGCCTCGGTGTCGGCGTCCTGCTTTCGCCACAGCGCCGGGATCAGACTGTGCCAGAAGCGCTCGCCCACGTGGTTCTGCTGACCGAGCTTCATGTTGTCCATGACGCTCAGGCGGCCCAGCGCCTTGGTGAGCTGGAACGTGCGGACCAGGCCCATCCGGGCGACCTTGTGGGCCGGGACGTGGGCGAGGTCGTGACCGTCGTACGACCAGGTGCCCGCGTTGGGCTTGTCGAAGCCCGTGAGCAGGTTGAACAGCGTGGTCTTGCCCGCGCCGTTGGGGCCGATCAAGGCGGTGATCGCGCCGCGCGGGATCTCGAGGTGCTCGACGTCCACGGCCGTGAGGCCGCCGAACGTGCGCTTGACGCCGTCCGCGACGATGATCGGGTCGACCTTCTTGACGCCGGGGGCCGCCTCGCCCACGTGCAGGCCCGTGGTCTTGGGCCGCGGCACGGATGCGGTCACCGGCTGCCGGGGAGTGTTCTCAACGGACAAAGGTCAGCTCCTTCTTGTCGCCGAGGATGCCCTGCGGCATGAAGACGACCAGCAGCATCAGCGCCACCCCGACGAGGATGAAGCGCAGCGTACCCGCCTGGACGTCGGTCATGAAGGGGATGATGTCGGCCTTGGTCAGCGCCGGCAGGAAGTTGGACAGGAACGTCTGGATCACCCAGAAGATGAGCGATCCGAGCAGCGGCCCGAACACGGTGGCCGCGCCGCCGAGCAGCAGCGCCGTCCACACGAAGAACGTCAGCGACGTGACGTAGACGCCGGGGCTCACGGCCGACGGCAGCGCGTACACGACGCCGCCCGCGGCCATGATCACGCCGCCCAGCACGAGCGACTGCATCTTGTAGGAGAAGACGTTCTTGCCGAGCGAGCGGATGGCGTCCTCGTCCTCGCGGATGCCCTTCATCACGCGGCCCCACGGGCTGCGCGTGAGCATCCACACCACGAGCGCGGCGAACGCGAGCGTCAGGATGCCCATGATGCGCACCCACCACTGCGTCTCGTTGTACGCCCACGGGCCGAAGCCGTAGGTGCCGTCCGGGATCGGGTTCGACTCGCGGAAGCTGCCGTGGTAGCCGGCGAGGCCGTCGGCGGATCCGGTGACGGCGTCGAACGTCGTCGTCAGGAACAGCAGGCGCAGCACCTCGGCGGCCGCGATGGTCGCGATGGCGAGGTAGTCGCCGCGCAGGCGCAGCGTCGGGATGCCGAGGATGAGCGCGAACACGGCCGCGGCCGCGAGGCCGACGAGCGCCGCGAGCCACCACGGGAAGCCGAACGTGAGGATCGAGATCGCGTAGCCGTACGCGCCGAGCGCCATGAAGCCCGCGACGCCCATGTTCAGCAGGCCGCCGTAGCCGAAGTGCATGGCGAGGCCGAGCGCCGCGAGGGCGTAGCCCATGGTGGCGGGGCTGAGGATCGATGACAGCGTGTTGTCGAAGATCTGGGACCAGTTCATGAGCGGCACCTATCCGATTCGCTCGCGGCGGCCGAGGATGCCCTGCGGCCGGACCAGAAGGATGATGATGAGGACCACGAGCGCGCCCGCGTAGCGCAGGTCGGCCGGGATCCAGAGGCTCGACGCCTCGACGAGGACGCCGATGATGATCGAGCCGACGAGCGCGCCGAACGCCGTGCCGAGGCCGCCGAGCGTGACCGCCGCGAACACGAGCAGCAGGATCTGCGCTCCCATGTCCCAGCGGATGCCGGGGCGGTAGTACGCGTACAGGATGCCCGCGAGGCCCGCGAGGGCGCCCGAGATGATCCAGACGACGCGCACCACACGGTCGACGTCGATGCCGCTGGCGGCGGCGAGCGACGGGTTGTCCGAGATCGCGCGGGTCGCCTTGCCGAGGCGGCTGCGGGTGAGCCACAGCGCGAACGCGACGATCACGACGATCGAGATGCCCATCGAGACCAGGTCGTTGAGCGTGGTGCTCACGGCCCCGCCGAGGGGGATCGACACGGACGGCACCATCGCCGGGAGCTGCTGCGTGTCGCCGCCGATGAAGAACTGGAACACGTACCGCAGCGCGAGCGACAGACCGATCGACAGGATCATCAGCTGCACGACGCCGACGCCCTTGCGGCGCAGCGGCCGCCAGATGCCGATGTCGAGCACGAGGCCGAGCAGGGCGCTCAGGACGATCGCGACGGGGATGCCCAGCCAGACCGGGAGGGCGAGCGACGCCGGTCCCACCAGGAACAGGGCCGCCACCGCGCCGAACGTCACCATCTCCGCGTGCGCGAAGTTGGAGATACCGGTCGTGCCGAACACGAGCGAGAGGCCGACCGCGGCGAGGCCGAGCATGAGGCCGAAGTTGAGGCCCAGCAGCAGACGCTGCAGCAGCTGGTCGAAGAAGCTCGTGACGTTGCGCTCGCCCTCGCCGATGAAGAAGTTCACGGTGAGGCGGCCGCCCTGGCCCATCTCGGCGGTCGTGACGTTCGGGGCGCCGTCGCCGTCCGTGTCCTCGACCACCGCGATGCCCTCGGGCAGGGTCTGCTCGTCGAGCGTGACCGTGTACTCGACGCCCTTCTCGGGCACCTTGACCGACCAGCGGCCCTCGTCGTTGGTCTCGACGTCCTGGACGCCGCCGGGTCCGTCGATGCTCAGCGCCACGCCCTCCAGGGGCTCGCCGTCGAGCTGGACGTTTCCGCTGATCGTGTACGGGTCCCCCTCGGCCGCATGGGCGGCGGTGGGCAGCAGCAGGGCCGCGAAGAGGGCGGCGAGGACGGTCGCGAGAGCGACGATCGCGCCAGATCGGGTACGCCTCGGGGAGGCGGTTCTGGGGTTCATGGATCCTCCGGTCCACGGGCGGCGGTGGGGTGGGCCGCCCGGGGTGGTATGAACGGGTCGTTCAAACGTAAGACCCTAATGTGTCCTGAACATTTCCTGATAGCGATCCGTGACCTTCGGGGGCGATCTGCTACCGGCTGGCCGATACCTTCCGAGCGTTCTGCTCCGCGGAATAGTTCCAGGGTCCGGAGCCTTAGAATCCGTATACGGGGGAGGATGTCATACCCGGGCTCCTCCCGCGATACGAGCGCACCCCAACTCGCATCGGCAGGAGAAGCGGCCCAATGACTGACCACGATCCGTTCGGCTTCGTCGGACTCACCTATGACGACGTCCTGCTCCTTCCGGGGCACACGGACGTGATCCCGAGCGAGGCCGACACGTCATCCCGCCTGACGCGCAACATCCGCGTCGCCGCTCCGCTCCTCTCGAGCGCGATGGACACCGTGACCGAGGCCCGCATGGCGATCGCCATGGCCCGCCAGGGCGGCATCGGCATCCTGCACCGCAATCTGTCTATCCACGACCAGGCCGCCGCGGTCGACCGCGTCAAGCGCAGCGAGTCGGGCATGATCACCGACCCGATCACGACGCACCCCGACGCGACGATCGCCGAGGTCGATGCCCTCTGCCGCAAGTACCGCATCTCGGGCCTGCCCGTCGTGGACACGGACGGCCGCCTGGTGGGCATCGTCACCAACCGCGACATGCGCTTCGTGTCGGAGTTCGAGCGCACCACGACGCTCGCGAAGGACGTCATGACGGCCGAGGGCCTCGTGACCGGCCACGTCGGCATCACGTCGGGCGAGGTCGTCGCGCTGTTCGCCAAGCACCGCGTCGAGAAGCTGCCGCTCATCGACGACGAGGGCAAGCTCGCCGGCCTCATCACCATCAAGGACTTCGACAAGAGCGAGAAGTACCCCAACGCCACGAAGGACCCGCAGGGCCGCCTGCGCGTCGGCGCCGCGATCGGCTTCTTCGGCGACGCGTGGGAGCGCGCCGAGGCGCTGCGCGACAAGGGCGTGGACGTGATCGTGGTCGACACGGCCAACGGCCAGTCGCAGGGCGTGATCGACATCGTCAAGCGCCTCAAGGCCGACCCGTCGTTCGCGCACATCGACATCGTCGGCGGCAACGTCGCCACCCGCGAGGGCGCCCAGGCGCTCATCGACGCGGGCGTCGACGCCGTCAAGGTCGGCGTGGGCCCGGGCTCCATCTGCACCACCCGCGTGGTCGCGGGCGTGGGCGTGCCGCAGATCACCGCGATCTACGAGGCGTCGCTCGCCGCGCGCCCGGCCGGCGTGCCGGTCATCGCGGACGGCGGGCTGCAGTACTCGGGCGACATCGCGAAGGCGCTCGTCGCCGGCGCCGACACCGTCATGCTCGGATCGCTGCTCGCCGGCACGGAGGAGTCGCCCGGCGACATCGTGTTCCAGGGCGGCAAGCAGTTCAAGATGTACCGCGGCATGGGCTCGCTCGGCGCGATGCAGACGCGCGGCAAGCAGACCTCGTACTCGAAGGACCGCTACTTCCAGGCCGACGTGCCGAGCGACGACAAGCTGATCCCCGAGGGCATCGAGGGTCAGGTCGCATACCGCGGCCCGCTCTCGGCCGTGGTCTACCAGCTGGTCGGCGGCCTGCGTCAGTCGATGTTCTACGTCGGCGCGCGCTCGATCGAGGAGCTCAAGGCGCGCGGCAAGTTCGTGCGCATCACCTCGGCGGGCCTCAAGGAGTCGCACCCCCACGACGTCCAGATCGTGGTCGAGGCGCCGAACTACAAGCGGTAGTACTTTCTCTCTCACGCCCGTCGCACGCTCGGGGCCCGCAAGCGGGCGCCCTCGCGAGCGACGAACGTCGCTTCGCTCCGTTCGGGCGTGAGGGCGCGCTTCGCGCGCGGGCCGCATCCGCGGCACGCTCGCTTCGCTCGCACGACGGTCGATGCGGGAGTCACAGGGGAGGGGTTCCGGAGTCTGCGGGGCGGGACTAGCCTGACCGGCATGTGCCGGAGCATCCACACCCTTCACAACTTCGAGCCGAAGGCGACCTCGGAGGAGGTGCACGCCGCGGCGCTGCAGTACGTGCGCAAGATCGCGGGCACGACCAAGCCGTCGAAGGCGAACAAGGACGCGTTCGACCACGCTGTGCACGAGATCGCGCACATCACGCAGCACCTGCTCGACGCGCTCGTGACCACCGCGCCGCCGAAGAACCGCGAGGTCGAGGCGGAGAAGGCGCGCGCCCGCGCCGCCGGCCGCTACGCGGCGTGATTCTCTTCTCACGCCCCCTCCCCGGAGGTCCGAGCCCGGTCGTTGAGCGGAGCGAGTCGAGGCCGCGGGCCCCGTTCCCGGGCGACGGTAGGCTGGAGCGGTGACCACGGAGATCGAGCTGGGCCGCGGCAAGCGGGCACGACGGGCGTACGCGTTCGACGACATCGCGGTGGTGCCGTCGCGCCGCACGCGCAACCCCGAGGACGTGTCGACCGACTGGTCGATCGATGCCTTCCACTTCGGCATCCCCGTGCTGGGCGCGCCGATGGACTCGGTGGTCAGCCCGCGCACCGCGATCATGCTGGGCCAGCTCGGCGGCCTGGGCGTGCTCGACCTCGAGGGCCTCTGGACCCGCTACGAGGACCCGGAGCCCCTGCTCGCCGAGATCGCGTCGCTGCCCGACGAGGTCGCCACGAGCCGGATGCAGCAGCTCTACGCCGCGCCGATCAAGCCCGAGCTGGTGACCGAGCGCATCAACGAGATCCGCGCCGCCGGCGTCACGGTCGCGGGAGCGCTCAGCCCGCAGCGTACGCAGGAGCTGTACGAGACGGTCGTCGCGGCCGGCGTCGACCTGTTCGTGATCCGCGGCACCACGGTGTCGGCCGAGCACGTCTCGAGCGAGGCCGAGCCCCTGAACCTCAAGAAGTTCATCTACGACCTGGATGTGCCGGTGATCGTGGGCGGCGCGTCCACCTACACGGCCGCGCTCCACCTCATGCGCACGGGCGCCGCGGGCGTGCTGGTCGGCTTCGGCGGCGGGGCCGCCTCGACCACGCGCACCACCCTGGGCATCCACGCGCCGATGGCGAGCGCGGTGGCCGACGTCGCCGGCGCGCGCCGCGACTACCTCGACGAGTCCGGCGGCCGCTACGTGCACGTGATTGCCGACGGCGGTGTGGGCACCTCGGGCGACGTCGTCAAGGCGCTCGCGATGGGCGCCGACGCGGTCATGCTCGGCGTCGCGCTCGCGCGCGCGACCGACGCCCCCGGCAAGGGCTTCCACTGGGGCCCCGAGGCGCACCACCCGAAGCTGCCGCGCGGCCGCCGCGTGAAGGTGCCGCAGGTCGGCACCCTCGAGGAGGTCCTGTACGGCCCGGCCGCGCAGGCCGACGGCACCGCGAACCTGATCGGCGCGCTGCGCAAGTCGATGGCCACGACCGGCTACTCCGACCTCAAGGAGTTCCAGCGCGTCGAGGTCGTCGTGGCTCCGTACGAGCGCGCCTGACCCGCCGCCCCCGACGTGACCGACCCTGACGCCGCGGGCGAGGCCGACGCACTGGTCTTCCCGCCCACGCTGCGGGAGGTCATGCTCCGGCCGCGGTGGATCGCGATGCTCGCGCTCTGCCTGGCCGTCGCGGGCGTGTTCGCCTGGCTCGGGCAGTGGCAGCTGTCCAGCGCGGTCGACACCGACCCGATGCCGGCCGGCGCGACCGAGGAGGTGCGCCCGATCGCCGAGGTGGTCGAGCCCGGGCAGTACCTCGAGGAGCCGCTGGTCGGCCAGCGCGTCGAGGTCGAGGGCCGCTGGGTGCCGCGCGACTTCATCGTCGTGTCGTCGCGCTTCAACGACGACGTCGAGGGGTTCTGGGTCACGGGGCAGCTGCGCGTCGAGGGTGCGGCCGAGCCCACCTCGCTCGCGGTGGCGATCGGATGGACCGAGACGCGCGAGCGGGCGGACGCCGCCGTCGCGGCCCTGGACGCGGCCGCGCGCTCCGGGGATGGCGCCGTCACGCTGACCGGGCGGATCATCTCCGACGAGGGCCCTGCCCTGCCGCCCGCGGGCGCGGACCCCCTCGAGCAGACCCGGATGTCGCCCGCCGCGCTGCTGAGCCGCTGGCACGAGGCCGACGGGTCGCCCGTCGCGCCGATCGACGTGTACCGGCCCTACCTGACGGCATCCGACCCCACCGGCGGCCTGGCGGACGCCGGTCTCGACGAGATCTCGTCGCCCGCGCCCGAGCTCGGCAGCCCGGTCAACTGGCTCAACGTCTTCTACGCCGCCGAGTGGGCGATCTTCGCGGGCTTCGCGTTCTACCTCTGGTACCGCCTCGCCAAGGACGCCTGGGAGCGCGAGGTCGAGGGCGACGTCGACCTCGACGAGGAGTAGGCCCGGGGCGGATCGGACGCCCAGCCGCCGCCGATAGACTGGTGTCCATGCCGCAGCCCAAGCTCGCCACCTTCCCGCAGATCCGGGGCGCGCTGCGGTTCTACCAGATCTGCTCCGTCATCACCGGCGTCGGCCTGCTGCTGCTCGTGGCCGAGATGATCCTGAAGTACACGCCCCTGCACGTGGAGCTCTTCCTCGGCGGCTCGGGCGGCTTCCTCTGGTTCGCCGACGTGATCGCGCAGGACTGCGTGTGGTACTCGCAGTTCGTGCCCGGCTCGACCGCCTGCGAGATGATCTCGACCGGCGACGGGATCAACCTGTCGCTCGGCATCCTGATCATCCACGGCTGGTTCTACGTCGTGTACCTGTTCGCCTGCTTCCGCGTGTGGAGCCTGATGCGGTGGCCGTTCGGCCGCTTCATCCTGCTCGCCGGCGGCGGCGTGATCCCCTTCCTCTCCTTCTTCATGGAAGTCCGCGTCGCTCGCGACGTGAAGCGCTATCTGGCCGAGCGCGAAGCCGCGGCCGCCGAGAAGGCCGCTGCCAAGGCCGCATCCCCACAGGAGGTCGCTTCGTGACCGAAGCCCGCACCGCCCCGTCCGGGGGCGACGTCTCCGACGACACCGCCCAGCGCCCCGTGCTGGTCGTCGACTTCGGCGCCCAGTACGCGCAGCTCATCGCGCGCCGCGTGCGCGAGGCCGGCGTGTTCAGCGAGCTGATCCCGCACACGGCCACGGCCGAGGAGATCGCCGCGCACGACCCGGTGGCGATCATCCTGTCGGGCGGTCCCTCGTCGGTGTACGAGCCCGGCGCCCCGACGCTCGACCCGAAGGTGTTCGAGCTCGGCGTCCCGACGCTCGGCATCTGCTACGGCTTCCAGGTGATGGCCCAGGCCCTGGGCGGCGAGGTCGCCAACACCGGCCTGCGCGAGTACGGCGCCACGGATGCCGCGCTCGTCGGCGACGGCGGCGTGCTGCTGGGCGGCCAGCCGGAGCAGCAGAACGTCTGGATGAGCCACGGCGACCAGGTCGCCCAGGCTCCGGAGGGCTTCGAGGTGCTCGCCTCGACCGCCGCGACCCCGGTCGCCGCGTTCGGCAACACGGAGAAGTGCTTCTACGGCGTGCAGTGGCACCCCGAGGTCAAGCACAGCGACTACGGCCAGAAGGTCATCGAGAACTTCCTGCACAAGGCGGCGGGCCTCCCCGCCGACTGGAACGCGGGCAACGTGATCGCCGAGCAGGTCGAGCGCATCCGCCGGCAGATCGGCTCCGCGCGCGTGATCTCGGCCCTGTCGGGCGGCGTGGACTCGGCCGTCTCCACCGCGCTCGTGCACCGCGCGGTCGGCGACCAGCTCACCGCCGTGTTCGTGGACCACGGGCTCCTCCGCAAGGGCGAGCGCGAGCAGGTCGAGAAGGACTACGTCGAGTCGACGGGCGTGCGCCTCATCACGGTCGACGCCGAGGACACGTTCCTCGGCCACCTCGCGGGCGTCACCGACCCCGAGGAGAAGCGCAAGATCATCGGCCGCGAGTTCATCCGCGCGTTCGAGAAGGTGCAGAAGGACCTCATCCGCGAGGCCGCGGCCGAGGGCGAGCCCATCAAGTTCCTCGTGCAGGGCACGCTGTACCCCGACGTCGTCGAGTCGGGCGGCGGCACCGGCACCGCGAACATCAAGAGCCACCACAACGTCGGCGGCCTGCCCGAGGACCTCGAGTTCGAGCTCGTCGAGCCGCTCCGGACGCTGTTCAAGGACGAGGTCCGCGCGATCGGCCGCGAGCTCGGCATCCCCGAGGCGATCGTCGGTCGCCAGCCCTTCCCGGGCCCGGGCCTCGGCATCCGGATCATCGGCGAGGTCACGCGCGAGCGCCTCGAGATCCTGCGCGAGGCCGACGCGATCGCCCGCGAGGAGCTCACCAAGGCCGGTCTGGACGGCGAGATCTGGCAGTGCCCCGTGGTGCTGCTCGCGGATGTCCGCTCGGTGGGCGTGCAGGGCGACGGCCGCACGTACGGCCACCCGATCGTGCTGCGCCCCGTCTCGAGCGAGGACGCCATGACCGCCGACTGGACGCGCCTGCCGTACGACGTCCTGTCGAAGATCTCGAACCGCATCACGAACGAGGTGCGCGAGGTCAACCGCGTCGTGCTCGACGTCACGTCGAAGCCCCCGGGGACGATCGAGTGGGAGTGATCCCGCCCCTTTCGTGAGAGCACGTGTCCTGAGCGAGGACACGTGCTCTCTGCGTCGAGAGGGCGTGTCGTCGCTGACAACACGTGTTGTGAGGGGCCGGGGGAGGGGCGCCCGCGGCTCAGGGGGCGCGCTCGCCCAGGAGGACCTCGCGCTGGGCGGCGGACTCCGCCACGATGGCCTCCATCACGGCCGCGACGGCGGGCCGCCGCCAGCTCTCGAGATGCACCACGGCGAAGTAGGGGAGGCGGTCGTGCACCTCATCCGGCAGCAGCCGCACGAGATCCGGGTGCCGCGACGCCATGAAGCAGGGCAGGAAGCCGATCCCCGCACCCGCGCGGGTGGCCTCGAGGTGCACGAACACGTTGGTCGAGGTCAGCGCGTCGCGGATCCCGGGCAGCAGCCGGCGGGGCGCGTCGAGCGCGTCGACCTGCAGCATCGAGTCGACGAAGTAGACCAGGCGGTGCCCGAGCGCCTCCTCGACCGACGCGGGCGCGCCGTGGCGCGCCACGTAGTCGCGCGACGCGTACAGCCCGAGCGCGTACTCGCCGAGCTTCACCGCGCGGGCGCGGCTGACCTGCGGGGTGCCGACGACCACCTCGATGTCGACGCCGGAGCGGTGCTGCGCGGCCAGGCGCGTGACCGTGACGATCTCGACCGAGAGATCCGGATGCCTCTCCCGCAGCCGGGCGATCGCCGGGGACGCGATGTAGGCGGCGAAGCCGTCGGTCGTCGACATCCGCACGACGCCCGTCACCATGTCCTGCTCGCTCTCGTCGCCGCCCAGCGCGGACATGGCCGCGGCGATCGTCTCGCCGGCGCGCACCGCGCGCTCGCCCAGCCGTGTGAGCTCCCAGCCGTCGGCGCCGCGCACCAGTACGCGCCCGCCCAGGGCGTGGTCGAGCGCCGCGATGTTGCGGGCCACCGTGGTGTGGGTGAGGCCCAGCGCCTGCGCCGCGGTCGTGTACCGGCCGGAGCGAGCGACCTCGAGCAGCACGAGCAGGTGCTCGGGGGAGGGCGCGGGCGACGGTGCGGGCATGGAGGCCACGGTACCCGCGGATGTGCAGAATCGTTCACCGCGTGTGCCGAGTTGACCATTGTGTGCACATGCGGGGATCGCGAGGATCGTGACGTCACGCGACCCGTGACCCGCGCACCGGCAGAGCGGCCGGCGCGACGTCGATGAAGACGACCCAGGAGGATCCCATGGCTGCCGACAGCGCGCCGTCCACATCCGCACCCGCCCGCGACCATTCCCTGCTGCGCAGGGTGGTGGCCGCCTCGATGGCGGGCACCGTGGTCGAGTGGTACGACTTCTTCCTGTACTCGACCGCGTCGGCGCTGGTCTTCTCGAAGGTGCTGCTGCCGCAGATGGGCAACGTCTACGACGGCATCATCGCCGCCTTCGTGACGTACGCGGTCGGCTTCGCGGCCCGTCCGCTCGGCGGCATCGTGTTCGGCCACATCGGCGACCGCCTGGGCCGGAAGCACACCCTGCAGCTGACCATCATGCTGATCGGCGTCGCCACGGTGCTGATGGGATGCCTGCCCACGTACCAGCAGATCGGCGTCGCCGCCCCGATCGCGCTCGTGCTGCTGCGCTTCGTGCAGGGCCTGGCGCTCGGCGGCGAGTGGGGCGGCGCGGTGCTGCTGGTCGGCGAGCACGCCCCGGACGACCGGCGCGCGACCTGGACGGCCTGGCCGCAGGCCGCCGTGCCGGTCGGCAATCTGCTCGCCACGCTCGTGATGGGCGTGATGTCGGGCCTGCTCAGCGAGGAGGCGTTCCTCGGCTGGGGCTGGCGCGTCGCGTTCTGGCTCTCGGCCCTCGTCGTGCTCGTCGGGTACTGGATCCGCACGACCGTGTCCGAGTCGCCCCTGTTCGAGGCCGCGCGCAGCGAGCAGTCCGCCGAGAAGTCAGCCGGCTACGGCGTCGTCGAGGTGCTGCGCCGCTACCCGCGCCAGGTGCTGATCGGGATGGGCCTGCGGTTCGCGGAGAACATCATGTACTACCTGGTCGTGGCCTTCTCGATCGTGTACCTGAAGGAGGGGCTCGGGATGGACACCACGTCGGTGCTGGGCCTGATCGCGATCGCGCACGTCAGCCACTTCGTCGTGATCCTCGCCGCGGGGCGGGCGATCGACGCGCTCGGCCGCAAGCCGGTGTACCTCGCCGGTGCCATCCTCGGCGGCACGTGGGGCTTCTGGGCATTCCCGCTGCTGGGCACCATGAGCACGCCGCTCATCCTCGGCGCGATCATCGTGGGCCTCGCGTTCCACGCCATGATGTACGCCGGCCAGCCCGCGATCATGGCCGAGATGTTCCCGACCCGCACCCGGTACTCCGGGGTGTCGATCTCGTACCAGGTGACGTCGATCTTCGCGGGCTCGCTCGCGCCGATCCTCGCGACCACGTGGCTGCGGGACACGGGGTCGTGGGTGCCGACAGCGGTGTACCTGCTGGTCGCGGGCGCCGTCACGGCCGTCGCGGTGCTGATGCTGCGCGAGACGAAGGGGGCCTCCCTGACCGAGCTCGACGCCGCCGATGCGGCGCGGCGCGAGCGGGTGCCGGCGTGACGGATCCCGCGGCGACGCTCGCCGGCCGGAAGGCGCTCGTCACGGGCGGCGCCTCCGGCATCGGCGAGGCCGTCGCCGCCGAGCTCGCGGCCCGCGGCGCGCACGTCACGGTCGCGGACGTCGCCGCCGACGCCGCCGAGCGCGTCGCGGAGCGGATCGGCGGCACCGCCTGGGCCGTGGACCTGTCGGACACGACGGCGCTCGACGACCTGTCGCTCGACGTGGACGTCCTGGTCAACAACGCGGGCATCCAGCACGTCCGGCCCCTCGAGGAGTTCGAGCCGCACGCGTTCCGGCGCCTGCACGCGATCATGCTGGTCGCGCCGTTCCTGCTGATGCGGGCGGCGCTGCCGGGGATGTACGCGCGGGGCTGGGGGCGGATCGTGAACATCTCGTCGGTGCACGGGCTGGTCGCCTCGCCGTACAAGAGCGCGTACGTGTCGGCCAAGCACGGCCTCGAGGGGCTCAGCAAGGTCGCCGCGCTCGAGGGCGGTCCGCACGGCGTCACGAGCGTGTGCGTCAACCCCGGCTACGTGCGCACGCCGCTCGTCGAGAAGCAGATCGCGGATCAGGCCGCCGTCCACGGCATCGGCGAGGACGAGGTGCTGGAGCGCGTGCTGCTGGCCGAGCAGGCCGTCAAGCGCCTGGTCGAGCCGCACGAGGTCGCGTCCCTCGTCGGCTGGCTGACGGGACCGGACGGCGCGATGGTCTCGGGCGGCTCCTGGACCATGGACGGGGGCTGGAGCGCCAAGTGATCTCACACCCCGCCGCCGCGGCGGGTGAGGGAATCTGTCGCTGCCTGTAACGTGCGGGCGCGCGTGGGCGTAACGACCGTGGGCGATCCTGGGGGGGACGACCCAGCCCCCGAGGAGTCCCGCCATGTCGTACGTGAAGCCCGCCGAACTGATCACGCAGATGATCGACGCCGGCGAGTCCAAGGTCCTGATGTCGACGCGCGACACCCTGATCCGCGCCTTCATGGGCGGCGCGACGCTGACCATCGCGGCCGCGTTCGCGGTGACCGTGTCGACGAACACGGGGCAGCCGCTGATCGGCGCGCTGCTGTTCCCGGTCGGGTTCGTGCTGCTGTACCTGCTCGGCTACGACCTGCTCACGGGCGTGTTCACGCTGGCTCCGCTCGCGCTGTTCGACCGTCGCCCCGGCGTCACGCTCGGCGGCATCGGGCGCAACTGGGGCCTCGTGTTCCTCGGCAACTTCGGCGGCGCCTTCACGGTCGCGGTGCTGATGGCGATCTACTTCACGTACGGCTTCACGACCGAGCCGAGCGCCGTCGGGCAGGCGATCGGCGAGATCGGCCACGGCCGCACCGTCGGCTACGCGGAGCACGGCTTCGGCGGCATGCTGACCCTGTTCGTCCGCGCGATGCTCTGCAACTGGATGGTCTCGATGGGCGTGGTCGCGGCGATGATCTCGACCACCGTGACGGGCAAGGTCCTCGCGATGTGGCTGCCCATCATGCTGTTCTTCTACATGGGCTTCGAGCACTCGATCGTGAACATGTTCCTGTTCCCCGTAGGCCTGCTGATGGGCGCCGAGTTCACGCTGATGGACTACCTGATCTGGAACGAGATCCCGACCGTGCTGGGCAACCTGGTCGGGGGCCTGAGCTTCGTGGGGCTGATGATCTTCGCCACGCACGGCCGCACCGCGCCCAAGCGCGTCGTGCTCACCCGCCCGAACGGCAAGAGCTTCGCCGCGTCGCCGACCCGCGTCCCGGCCCACATGGCCGACCAGGCGCGCGACTGACTTTCGGGATAACCCGAACGGGAGCGGGGGCTCCCTCGGCGGTGCGGCGAACGCCTCCGGCCTAGCTTGGAGGCATGACCTCACAGCCCACCTCCGCTCCCGCCCGCCGGCTGCCCGCGCACGCGTCGCCGGCGCGGCTCGCCGGGGCCGCGGCCCACCTCGCGGCGCTCGGCGTCGTCGGTCCGATCGCCGCCACGATCCTCGCCACGCTGTTCGGCCTCGGGCTGGGCCTGCTGCCCGTGCTCGGCATCGGCCTCGTCTTCCTCCTCGCCTTCGTCTACGGCCTGTTCGTCGTCGCCGCCCTCGAGACCGCCCGCATCGACGGGCTCTACGCGGCCGGCCTGCCCCCGCTGCGCGTACGGCGGGCGCCGCGCCCCGGCTTCGGCGGGTTCCTGCGGATGGTGTGGGCGCAGTTCACCGACCCGGCCATGTGGCGCGCGCTCGCGAATGCGGCCGTCGCCACCATCCTCGGCATGCTGCTCCTCCCCGTGGCGGCGCTGCTCGCATCGAGCGTCGCGCTCGCCTTCTCGCCGCTCTACGCGACCGAGGGCGTCGCGAGACTCGCGGTGTTCGACCTGCTCGACCTCGACATCCCCACCGCGTGGGCGCCGCTCGTCGGCATCCTCGGCTTCCTCGCCGCCGCGGCGGCCGTCGTCGGGCTGGCTCTCCTGCACGGCGTGCTGGCGCGGGTCATCATCGTCCCGGCCCGCGAGGCGCAGCTGGCCGAGCAGGCCCGGGTGTCCGACGCGCAGCGCGCCGGCGCCATGCGCGCCTCCGAGGTGGAGCGCACGCGCATCGAGCGCGATCTCCACGACGGCGTGCAGCCCCGGCTCGTCTCGGTCGGGATGACCCTGGGCCTGGCCCAGCAGAAGATCGCCAGCGACCCGGACGCCGCCCGCGCGCTCATCGAGGAGGCGCACACCTCCACGAAGGCCGCCATCACCGAGCTGCGGCAGCTGGCGCGCGGCATCCACGCATCCGTGCTCGATGACCGGGGGCTCGACGCGGCGCTGTCCGCGCTCGCCGGCCGCTCGCACATCCCCGTGCACCTCGACGTGCGCATCGACGGGCGCTGCAGCCGCGACGCCGAGGCGGCCGTGTACTTCGCGATCGCCGAGTCGCTCACGAACGCGGCCAAGCACTCGCGCGCCGGCGGATGCCGCGTCACGGTGCGCCGACGCGAGGACGGCACGCTGTGGGCCCGCGTCGAGGACGACGGCCTGGGCGGCGCCCGCATCCTGCCCGGCGGCGGCCTCGACGGCATCTCGAACCGCGTGCTCGCCGCCGGCGGCACGTTCCGCCTCGACAGCCCGCAGGGCGGGCCGACGGCTCTGGAGGTGAGCGTCTCGTGCGCATCCTGATCTGCGAGGACTCCGTCCTGCTGCGCGAGGGCCTCGTGCGCCTGCTCGAGGACGGCGGCCACACGGTCGTCGCCTCGCTCGCCGACACCGCCGGCCTCACCGAGGCGGTCGACGAGTACGACCCCGAGCTGTGCATCCTCGACGTGCGGCTCCCGCCGACGTTCACCGACGAGGGCATCCGCGCCGCGCTCGAGCTGCGCTCCCGCCGCCCGCACCTTCCCGTGCTCGTGCTGTCGCAGTACGTCGAGGAGCGCTACGCCAGCGAGCTCATCACGAGCCCGGGAGGCGCGCTCGGCTACCTGCTCAAGGACCGCGTGGCCGACGTGTCCGAGTTCCTCGAGTCGGTCGATCGCATCGGCCAGGGCGCCACGGTGCTCGACCCCGAGGTGGTCGCGCAGCTGCTCACGCGGCGGCGGCAGGACGACCGGATGGCGCACCTCACGGAGCGCGAGCGCCAGGTGCTCGCCCTGATCGCCGAGGGCAAGTCCAACCAGGCCATCGCGTCGCTGCTCTTCCTCTCCGAGGGGAGCATCGAGAAGCACATCACCTCGATCTTCCAGAAGCTGGGCCTCGAGCCCGACGAATCCGGCAATCGTCGCGTGCTCGCGGCGCTGGCCCACATCGAACGGAGCGGCGGATCGCCGCAGACAGGATCGGCACGATGAACGACATGCTCACCCCTCCCGCGGCCCCAGCGGCCCCCGCGGCCCCCACGCCTCCGCCCCCGTCCGGGACGAGCCCCGGCGGCGCCGGCCGCGTGGTATCCATCCTCGCGATCGTCCTGGGCGCGCTCATCCTGCTCGGCACCGTGACCGGCGCCGTGGTGGGAACGGTCCGCGACGCCCTGCGCCAGAGCGGCACGTGGACCGCCGACGCGAGCGGCGTCAGATCGCTCGACGTCGAGGCGGCCGCCTCGCTCGTGACGATCGAGTTCGGCGACGTCGACGAGGCCGTTCTCGAGGTCACCGACGCGCGGCGCGGCGACTGGCGGCTCGAGCGCGACGGCGACCGGCTCGTGCTGCGCAGCCCGGACCGGATGTTCGGCTGGGGCCCCGACTGGACGTGGGGTGGCTGGGGCGACGACGGCGAGACCGCCGTGCTGACGCTGCCCGAGAGCCTGCGCGACAGCGGGCTCGACGCCGACCTCGCGCTGTCGGCCGGCGAGCTGCGGGCCGACGGCGAGTTCGGCCGGCTGGCGCTCGAGCTCGGCGGCGGCGCGATGCATGTGACCGGCTCGGCCGAGACGCTGCACGCCGACGTGAGCGCGGGGCAGACCCAGATCGACCTGGAGGGCGTGACCGAGGCCACCTTCACGGTGTCGGCCGGGCGCCTGTTCGGCGACCTGACGGGCGACGCACCGGACGCGGTCGCGATCGACGTCAGCGCCGGATCCCTCGAGCTCGAGCTGCCCGACGACGAGTACGACGTGCGCTCGGACGTGTCGGCCGGCTCGTTCGACAACGGCCTGGACGTCGCCGCCTCCGCGCCGCACGAGGTCACGGTCGAGGTCTCCGCCGGCCGCGTGCAGCTCACCGAGGGCGACTGACGCCGCACCGCGCGCATCCCGTTCTGCTGTCGGCGGAACGGGATGCGCGCGTCCGCGCCCGCGCCTACCGTGAGGCCATGGCCGAGCTGCTGCCCCTGCGGAAGTCCCCGACCGTCGCGCCCGCGGAGCCGGATCCGCTGTGGCGCCACCTGGCGGCGACCGGCTGCGGCGCATGCGACGCGAGCGGGGTGAGACCCTCGCCGAGGTCGCGCGCCGGGCGGGCATCTCGGTGCAGTACCTCTCCGAGATCGAGCGGGGCCGCAAGGAGCCCTCGAGCGAGATGGTCGCGGCCGTGCTGGGGGCGCTGGGCGGCACGCTGCTCGACCTGACGGCCGGCATCGCCGAGGACCTGCGCGCCGCAGCCCCGGATCGCGCGATCCACGGCGTCGCGCTGTCGGCCGGGGCGCTGGCGCTCGCCGCCTGAGCGGCGCCTCTGCCCACGGCGGATCGGCCCACGGCGGATCCGGCCCCGCGGCGGCCCGCCGCGGCGCACGCTGGGCGCATGGCTGACGAACCGAAGATCCCGCAGTTCACCCCCGAGGCCCGCCGCGAGCTCGCGCACCGCCGCGTGCTGATGCTCGACGGGCCGCTCGACGACGACAACGGCACCCTGCTGGCGACGCAGCTGCTCGCGCTCGCCGCGGAGGATCCGGTCTCCGACATCGCGCTCTGGATCCACTCGCCCGGAGGATCGGTCGCGTCGATGCTCGCGATCCGCGACATCATGCGGCTGGTGCCGTGCGACGTGTCGACCCTCGCGATCGGCATGGCGGCCAGCGCGGGCCAGTTCCTGCTCACCGCCGGCACTCCGGGAAAGCGCCGCGCGCTGCCGCACGCGCGCATCCTGCTGCACCAGGGCTCGGCCGGCATCGGCGGCACCGCGGTCGACGTGGAGCTCCAGGCCGAGGACCTGCGGCACATGCGCGACACGGTGCTCGGGATCACGGCCGCGGACACGGGCCAGCCGCTCGAGCGCGTGTTCGAGGACTCGCTCCACGACCACTGGTACACGGCCGGCGAGGCCCTGGAGTACGGGTTCATCGACGCGATCGTGGAGCGCTTCGACGAGATCATGCCGCGCCCGCGGTCCCGCATCGGGATCGGCGCCGACGTGCGGACGGAGGCCGCGTGATGTCCACCTGCCCCATCCCCAACGTGATCGCGCGGGACCCGCGCGGCGAGCGCATCCTCGACGTGTACTCGCACCTGCTGTCGGAGGGCGTGGTGTACCTCGGCACGGCGATCGACGCCGGCGTCGCGAACGCGCTCATCGCGCAGCTGCTCCACCTGGAGGCCGACGCCCCCGACCGCGAGATCCAGCTCTATCTCAACTGCGAGGGCGGCGATCCCTCGGCCATGCTCGCGATCCACGACACGATGCGGTACATCCGGCCGGACGTCGCGACGACGTGCGTCGGCCAGGCGGTCGGCGCGGGCGCCGTGCTGCTGGCCGCCGGGGCCGCGGGGCGCCGGGCGATCCTGCCGCACGCGCGCGTCGTGCTGCACCAGCCCGGCGCGCAGAGCCGGGGAGCCATCCCGGACCTGATCCTGCACGCCGACGAGCTCGTGCGCGTGCGGGGCGACATGGAGGAGATCCTCGCCGCGCACACGGGACGCACGCGCGAGCAGCTGCGGCACGACACCGACCGGGACCGCGTGTTCACGGCCGCGGCGGCGGTGGAGTACGGGCTCGTCGACCGGGTGCTGGCGCGCCGCGAGTGACGTCACCCGGCGGCGGCGGGGCAGGATGGTCGCATGACGACCACCTCCTATCGGATGCGCGACCGGATCATCCGGGACCACACCGTGACCGTGCCGCTCGACTGGTCCGCTCCGGACGACAGCCGGACCATCGAGGTCTTCGCGCGGGAGGTGGCGGACGTCGAGCGCGCGGACGCGCCCGTGCTGGTGTTCCTGCAGGGCGGCCCGGGCGGCAAGGGGCCCCGGCCCATGCCCGGCGGCGACTGGATCGACGAGGTGCTGCACACGCACCGCGTGCTGCTGCTCGACCAGCGCGGCACGGGCCGCTCCACGCGGATCGAGACCTCGTCGGTCGCGGGGCTGACGCCGGAGGAGGGCGCGGAGCTCCTCATGAAGTTCCGCGCCGAGCAGATCGTCGGCGACCTCGAGCACATCCGCCGCGAGATCTACGGCGGCGTGCGCTGGGAGACGCTCGGGCAGAGCTACGGCGGGTTCCTCACGCTCACGTACCTGTCGCTGCACCCGGAGGCGCTGTCGGCCGCGTACGTCACGGGCGGCCTGACCTCGTTCGAGCCCGACGCGACCGACGTCTACCGGCGCACGCTGCCCCGCGTGGCGGCCAAGACCGCCGAGTTCTACCGGCGCTATCCGCAGGACGCCGAAACGGTCGCGCGCATCGTCGACGTCGTCGAGGGCTCGGACGTGCGCCTGCCCAGCGGCGACCGGCTCACGGCGCGGCGCCTGCAGACGCTGGGCATCGAGTTCGGGATGCAGCCCGGCTATGACCGCGTGCACTGGATGCTCGACGAGGCGTTCAGCGTGCGGGGGCGGCTGAGCGAGAGCTTCCTCGCCGAGGTCGACGCGCACACCCAGTACTGGGGCGCACCGCTGTACGCACTGCTGCAGGAGGAGATCTACGCCGACGGTCCGGGCGCCACGGCGTGGGCCGCCGACCGCGTGCGCGCCGAGCTCGGCGGATTCGAGGCGGCCGGCGCGCCCGTGCCGTTCACGGGGGAGATGTTCTTCCCGTGGCAGTACGACGAGATCGCGTCGCTGCGGCCGTTCCGCGACGCCGCTCACGCGCTCGCCGAGCGGGAGGACCATCCGCGCCTCTACGACCCGGACCGGCTGCGCCGAAACGAGGTGCCGCTCGCGGCGGCCATGTACTACGACGACATGTACGTCGACTTCGGCTACGCGAAGGACACCGCCGACGCGATGCCGAACACCTACCTCTGGGTCACGAACGAGTACGAGCACGACGGCCTGCGCCAGGACACCCGCGTCGTCCGCACGCTCATCGACCGCGTGATCGCCGAGGGTGGGCCGCTGCAGTAGCGCCTCAGCACCCGCGCGGCGGCCGCGAGGGCACCCACGGTCCCACGCCCTGGGCGCGCCCCCGCGGCACGAGGAAGGGCCGCCCCATCCGGGACGGCCCTTCTTCGTGAAGCGGTGCGTCAGTCGTTGCCGCGCAGGATCGCGAGGATGCGCAGGATCTCGACGTAGATCCAGACGACGGTCGAGACGATGCCGAACGAGGCCTTCCAGCCGAGCTTGCGCGGCGCGCCGTTGCGGGCGCCGGTCTGCACGAACTCGAAGTCCATGACGAGCGAGTAGGCGCCCATCAGCACGGCGAGCACGCCGATGATGACGCCGAGCGGGATGCCCATGATCTCGGCCGAGCGCATGCCCCAGGCGAGGTCGCTGAACGGGCCGCCGAAGACCATGAAGCCCAGGTTCAGCAGGCTGAAGGCGAGGTAGCCGAGCATCGCGACCATGAAGATCTTGGTCATGCGGGGCGACGTGCGCACCTTGCCGTTGGCGAACAGCGCGAGCGTGACGCCGACCACCGCGACGGTCGCCAGCGTGGCCTGCAGCACGATGCCGGGGTAGACGTACTCCATGATCATGGAGAAGGCGCCGATGAAGAGGCCCTCGAACGCGGCGTAGCCGAGCACCAGCGCGGCGCCGGGCATGCGCTTGAACGCGTTGACGAGGCCGAGCGCGAGGCCGCCGAGCAGGCCGACGAGCGCGAGGCCCATGCCCATGCCGGGGTTGAAGGCGGTCGCGAACCAGCCGACGACGCCCGTGACGAGCAGGACGCCGAACGACGCGAGCGTCTTGTGGATGGTGTCCTCGACCGTCATGCGGCCGGTGTCGACCGAGCTCGCGGCCGGGGCCGCGTACATGCCCTCGAGGCGCTCGGCGGGCGGCGGCACGAGTCCGGTCTGGCCCGCGAGAGGGCCGCCGGGGTAGGTCTGCGCGGCGTACGACGGCGCCTGCGGCGGGCGCGTGTCAGTGTGGAACGCGGGGTCCGTGAATCCGAACTTGGCCATGATGGTCAGCTCCAAATGGTTGCGGGACAGCGGTGTGAAGGCTGTGGTTCCACAGTACCCACGACACGCTATGGCTGGGCTGTGATCTCTACGCCCCCGGCGAACGGGAGCCGGGCGCTCAGGGAGGGCCTCGGGTCCGTGAATACGCTGGGCTCATGCCTCGTCCCCGTCCGCTCGTGATCGGCCACCGCGGCGCCCCCGGGTACCGCCCGGAGCACTCGCGCTCGTCGTACGACCTCGCCCTCGAGCTCGGGGTGGACGCGGTCGAGCCCGACATCGTCGCGACGCGCGACGGCGTCCTGGTCGTCCGGCACGAGAACGAGATCTCGGGCACCACGAACGTGGCCGACCGCCCGGAGTTCGCCGACCGCCGCACCACCAAGACGGTCGACGGCGTGAAGCTCACGGGCTGGTTCACGGAGGACTTCACGTGGGAGGAGCTGTCGACCCTGACGACGCGCGAGCGGATCCCGCAGATCCGTCCGCGCAGCGCGACGTTCGACGACGCGCAGCCCGTCCTGCGGCTGACCGACGTGCTGGATCTCGTGCGGGAGACGTCGCTCGCGCAGGGGCGCGAGATCGGCGTGGTGCTGGAGATCAAGCACGCGACGTACTTCTCCTCCGTCGGCCTCGACCTGGTGCCGCTGATCGAGGCCGACCTGCGCGCCACGGGATGGGCGACCGGCGAGCTGCCGCTCACGATCGAGGCGTTCGAGTCGACCGTGCTGCATCGGCTGCGGGAGCGCGGCGTGCCGGCGACCTACATCTACCTGCTCGAGGCGAAGGGCAGGCCGTTCGACCTGATCGCGGCGCGCGGCGACGCGGCCCCCACGTACGCGGCGACCGCGCGGCCGCGGGGCCTGGACCAGCTGGTCGGCAGGGTCGACGGCATCAGCGTCGATAAGCGGATGATCCTCGCCCCGGATCGCCTGGGCCGCGCGACGGGCCCTTCGCCGGTGGTCGCCGACGCGCACGAGCGCGGCCTGCAGGTGTACACGTGGACCGCCCGCCCGGAGAACGCGTTCCTCACCCCGGAGTTCCGCACGAAGGGCGGCAAGGCGGCGTACGGCGACTACGAGGCCGAGTGGGACGTCATCCGCCGCTCCGGCGTCGACGGCGTGTTCGTGGATCACCCGGACCTCGGGATGGCCTTCTTCCGCGAGTAGGCGCCGGCTCAGTCGATGCAGGGCGGGAAGCCGCCCTCCGGCTGCCGGTGCGTCAGGAAGAGGTCGATCCGGCCGTCGGGCACCTCGTCGCCCGAGGCGAAGGCCCAGCTGATCGCGAGCGACGCGCCGTCCGCGTCGCGCCGCTCCCAGGTGACGCCGCCGCCCCCGCCGAACGAGGGGTGGGTGTACGGGCCGCGGATCGCCGCCACCTCGGCGTTCGCCGTGCCGAGCCGGATGCCGTCCGCGGTCCGCGGGCCGGAGGCCGGGGCGTCCCGTCCCTCGGTGAGCTGGAGGCCGATCGTCTGCGCGGGGCGCGGACGTCGGTTCGGCCGCGGGCGCGTCCGGGGTCGGCTCCGGGGTCGGCTCCGTGGCGGTCGGCTCCGGGGTCGCGGACGGCGATCCGGATGGCGCGGCTCCGGCGCCGACGGGCGTCGCGCACGCCGGCAGCAGCAGGACGAGGGCGAACGCGGTCGCGAGACCGGCGCGTGTGCGGTTCATGGCGTTCCCTTGCGGTGCGGGGCCCCGGCGGGGCCGTTCAACAGGTATTGCACCGGGGGAGCGCCGTGCTTCGCATGCGCCGGTATCGCTTGCGTAACGGGTCGCGCACTGTGGGCGGGCCCAGCTCGGTGTCGGCCGCGCCGCCTAGACTCGAAGGGCCATGACCGACGCCCCCACCCCCATCATCGTCAGCGGCGGATCCGGTCCCCAGGGCCCCCGATCCAGCGCCGACGAGCTGCTCGACGGCCTCAACCCGCAGCAGCGCGAGGCGGTCGAGTACCGCGGCCCCGCCCTCCTGATCGTGGCGGGCGCCGGATCCGGCAAGACCCGCGTGCTGACCCACCGCATCGCGTCGCTGCTGCGCAGCCGCGAGGCGTGGCCGAGCCAGATCCTCGCGATCACGTTCACCAACAAGGCCGCCGGCGAGATGCGCGAGCGCGTCGAGCAGCTGGTCGGCGACAGCGCGCGCGGCATGTGGATCTCGACGTTCCACTCGGCCTGCGTGCGCATCCTGCGCCGCGAGGCGGACCAGTTCGGCTTCACCAAGGCGTTCACGATCTACGACTCGGGCGACTCCCGCGCGCTCATCAAGCGGCTCGTCAAGGAGCACGAGGCCGACGCGCTCGGCCTCACGCCGGCCGCGGTGCAGTCGAAGATCTCCAAGCTCAAGAACGAGCTGGCCGACGCCGAGTCGTACGCGCGCGACGCGAACATGAGCGACCCCGTCGAGCGGATGTTCGTGGAGCTGTTCGCGGACTACCAGCGGCAGCTGCAGCGGGCGAACGCGTTCGACTTCGACGACCTGATCGCGCAGACCGTGTACCTGTTCCGCGCGTTCCCGCAGGTGGCCGACGTCTACCGCAAGCGGTTCCGGCACATCCTGGTCGACGAGTACCAGGACACCAACCACGCGCAGTACGCGCTCATCCACGAGCTGACGCGGCCCGTCTCGTCGCAGACGGATGTCGGCGGCGGCATGCTCGCGCTCATGGACGAGGCCGAGGGCGCCTCGCTCACGGTGGTCGGCGACTCGGATCAGTCGATCTACGCGTTCCGCGGGGCGGACATCCGCAACATCAGCGAGTTCGAGCGCGACTTCCCGGGCGCCAAGGTCGTGCTGCTCGAGCAGAACTACCGCTCGACGCAGAACATCCTGACGGCGGCGAACTCGGTCATCCGGAACAACTTCGACCGCAAGGAAAAGCGCCTCTGGAGCGACCAGGGCGACGGCGAGAAGGTCGTCGGCTTCACCGGCTACTCGCAGCACGACGAGGCGCAGTTCGTGGCCGACGAGATCGAGGCGCTGCGCCGCAAGGGCGTCGACTACGGCCAGATGGCGGTGTTCTACCGCACCAACTCGCAGTCCCGGGCACTGGAGGAGATCTTCATCCGCTCGGCCGTGCCGTACAAGATCATGGGCGGCACGAAGTTCTACGAGCGCCAGGAGATCAAGGACGCGCTCGCGTACCTCGTGGCGGTCGCCAACCCGGCCGACGAGATGGCGCTGCGCCGCATCATCAACAAGCCGCGGCGCGGCATCGGAGACGTGACGGTCGAGACCATCTCGTCGTTCGCGGAGCGGCACGGCATCACGTTCCGCGACGCGCTCGGGCACTACGCAGACCTCGGGTTCGGGCCGAAGATCCAGGGCGCGATCGCGCAGCTGCACAACGTGCTGGTCGAGGCGCAGGAGATCCTGCTGCCCTCGTCGGGCGAGCAGCCCGAGCCGATCTCGGTCGCCGAGGGCCTGCAGGTGCTGCTGAACAAGACCGGGTATCTGGATGCGCTGCGCGCGAGCCGCGACCCGCAGGACGAGGCCCGCGTCGAGAACCTCGACGAGCTCGTCGCCGTGACGCGCGAGTTCGCGCGGAACAACCCCGAGGGCACCGTGCTCGACTTCCTCACCGAGGTCGCGCTGGTCGCCGACAGCGACGACCTCGACGACGAGTCGGGATCGGTGTCGCTCATGACGCTGCACACCGCGAAGGGCCTCGAGTTCGACACCGTGTTCCTCACGGGCGTCGAGGAGGACCTCATCCCGCACCGCATCTCGGCGAACGAGCCGGGCGGCCCGCAGGAGGAGCGTCGGCTGTTCTACGTCGGCATCACGCGCGCCCGCAAGCGCCTGTACCTGTCGCTCGCCATGACGCGCGCGCAGTTCGGCGAGGTGTCGGTCGCGATGCCCAGCCGGTTCCTGCAGGAGATCCCGGTCGACCTGATCGACTGGCGCCAGTCGCCCGGCGACGTCAACTCGCGCGGCGGCACGCAGTCGCGCGCGCTGAACGCGCGGCGGCCCGGCGGGTCGGACCGCTGGGGCGTCAAGCCTCTCGGGCCGGGCTCGGGCCTCAAGCCGAAGTCGACCGCGATGGACAAGTTCCCCGGCATGGTCACCAACAAGGTGCGCGACAACGGCGACCTCGAGCTCGCGCCGGGCGACCGCATCCGGCACGACGACTTCGGCGAGGGTCGCGTCGACGCCGTCACGGGCGAGGGCGCCAAGCGCATCGCCCACGTCCGCTTCGACTCGGCGGGCGCCAAGAAGCTCCTGATCAAGATCGCCCCGATCACCAAGCTTTGACGCGGTGCGGATCAATGCCGCGAAGCGGCGTCGATGCGCGCGCTACGCGGGGACGTCGACGATCCGGGTCGCCCCTCGCTCGGGCGTGAGGGCGCCGGCCGTCCACGCGGCGGCCGCATCGGCCAGGTCGGGCAGCGCGTCGGCCGGGAGCCAGACGCGCAGGGTCGCCTGCCCCGCGTAGTCGGTGTCGCCCAGGGTGCCGCCGTGGCCGGCCGCCCAGTCGCGCAGCAGGTTGTCCAGGCGGCCGGCGTCGGCGTGATCCACCGTGAGCAGCGCCTCGGTGAGCTCGCGGCGCTCGACGAGCTGAGCGGCGTCCAGGCACTCGGACACCGCGGACGAGTACGCGCGCACGAGCCCGCCCGCGCCGAGCTTGATGCCGCCGAAGTACCGGGTCACCACCACGACGAGGTCGGTCAGCCGCCGCTGCCGCAGCACCTCGAGCATCGGCACGCCCGCCGTGCCCGAGGGCTCGCCGTCGTCGTTCGACCGCGCCTGCTCGCCGCGCAGCCCGGTGATCATCGCCGTGCAGTTGTGGCTGGCATCCCAGTGCCGCTTCCGGATATCCGCGATCACGGCCTCGGCCTCCGCGACGGATGCCACGGGCGCCGCGTGCGTCAGGAACCGCGACTTCCTGATCTCCAGCTCGTGCGAGATGGGGCGCGCGATCGTCGACGGGAAGGTGGGCATCCTGCCACGCTACCCAGCGCGGCCGCGCGACGTTGCGCATCGGCACGGGGAGCGCAACCCCCTGAGGCCGCCGCGGGCGGCACGTAGGCTGAGCGCATGGGACTGTTCTCCAGGAAGAAGAAGAGCGACGACCAGACGGCCGCCGAGGCTTCCGCCGAGGACAGCGCGGTCGAATCGCAGGCCCCGGCTCCGGAGGCCCCGGGCGACGCGGCCGAGGCGCAGGCACCCGCGGCAGAGGCGTCCGAGGCGCCCGCCGCGGACGCGGCGCCGCAGGTCGGCATCTCGATGTCGTCGTTCCGCGGACTGGGCGGGCCCGCCGGGCCCGAGGTCGCGCCGCCGCCCGCCGACCAGCCGCGCCGCGACCCGAGCATCCCGACCCCGAACGACACCCTGAAGCCCGGCACGGCCAAGCCGGCCGCCCCCGCGCCGCGCGAGCTGCCGCTGGCGCCGGCCGCGCCGCCCGAGAAGCTCGAGACGGTCCCCGGCCTGCGCGACAACGCGCTGCTGCGCGACGCGCTCGCGGCGCTGCCCGCGAACCCGACGGGCGCGCAGCTGATCGGCGTCGTGCGGCAGATGATGCACGGCCACCTGTTCCTGCGCGTGCAGGGCAATGCGCGCGAGCAGCTGCAGCAGGGCGACGGGCGCCTGTCGTTCGGCATCGCGCGCGACGGCGACCGCACCTACATGCTCGTGTTCAGCTCGGGCAAGGCGCTGCACGACGCGGTGCGGGCCGACGGCGACGCCTCCACGTCGGCGGTCGGCCAGCCGGTCGGCGCCATCCTGAAGCACCTGGTCGAGCAGGACTTCGCGGGCATCATCGTCGACAACAACTCGGCGCCGGCGCGAGCCGTGCTGCCGCGCGAGGTGCTCGTGCGGGCGCTCGAGCAGGCCGACCCGGCCATGCGCCTGAAGGCCGCGATCGCCGCGCCGCGCGAGGCCGACACCCCGCACCGCATCGCGACGCTGCTCTCCGAGGGCGTGCCGCTGTGGGTCGCGATCGGCAAGGCACCGCAGGACGAGGGCAAGCTCGGGATCGCCGAGGCGCGCCTCGCCGACGGCACGCGGCTGCTGCAGGTGTACTCGCACCCGCTCGAGGTCGCCGCGCAGGGCCGCGAGGAGCGCGCCCTGCCGCTCTCGGTCGCGAAGATCGGGCAGATCCTGCGCGACCACGAGGCAGTCGGCGGGATCATCATCGACCCCGCGGGCCCGCTCATGACGCTCACGCGCGAGGAGCTCGCGCCCGTCATCGCGCTCGCCGCCGAGGCCGATCGCGCCGACGCGGAGCGCAAGGCCGGCGCCGAGCAGGCCGGGGAGTCGGCGCAGACGGCCGAGCCGGCGTCCGCGCCCGACGCCCCGGCATCCGACGCCGACGGCGACTGAGCCACCGCCCCCGGCCTCACAACACGTGTCGTCACCGGGGACACGCGATCTGAGCGCGCGGACGACGTGTCGCCGCTCACAGCACGTGTTGTCAGGGGCCGAGGTCAACCCCGTACCGCGCGGGGCGCTCCTCTGCGTAGGGTGACGGCATGGCGTCCGAACGCATCACGCTGACCATCCCCGGACCGGACGGCGACCGCGAGGTGGGGCTCTCGAGCCCGAACCGCGTGCTGTGGCCCGAGCTCGGCATCACCAAGCGCGAGCTCGCCGACTACGCGGTGACGGTGAGCGAGGCGTTCCTCGCGCACAACGGCCATCGGCCCGTGTCGCTCGAGCGCTACCCCGACGACGTCGGGGGCGAGATGTTCTTCTCCAAGAACCCGCCCAAGGGCACGCCGTCGTTCGTCGAGGCCGAGACCGTCACCTACAACAGCGGGCGGCGGCATCCGCAGATCGTCCTCACGGAGCCCGCCGCGATCGTGTGGGCCGTGCAGATGAACACGGTCGTGTTCCACCCCTGGGCGTCGCGCGTGCCGGTGACCGACAACCCGGTCGAGCTGCGCATCGACCTCGACCCGCAGCCCGGCACGGGCGTGAAGGAGGCCATCCCGGCCGCGCACGCGCTGCGCGAGGTGCTGCGCGAGGCGGGACTCGAGGCGTGGATCAAGACCAGCGGCAACCGCGGGCTCCACGTGTTCTGCCCGATCGTGCCGGAGTGGGAGTTCCTCGACGTGCGTCACGCCGTGATCGCGGCGGGCCGCGAGCTGGAGCGCCGGATGCCGGATCGCGTCACCACGGCCTGGTGGAAGGAGGAGCGCGGCGAGCGCGTGTTCGTCGACTTCAACCAGGCCAACCGCGACCGCACGATGGCGGGCGCCTACAGCCCCCGCGCGCTGCCGCACGCCCCGGTCTCGACGCCGCTCCACTGGGACGAGGTCGACGACGTCGACCCGAAGCGGTTCACGGTGCGCACCATCCCGGAGCGGCTGGCGCAGGGCGATCCGTGGGCGGGCATCCAGGACAGTCCCGGCCGCATCGACACGCTGCTCCAGTGGTGGGAGCGCGACCTCGAGAACGGGCTCGGTGAGATGCCGTTCCCGCCCGAGTTCCCCAAGATGCCGGGGGAGCCGCCGCGCGTGCAGCCCAGCAAGAAGGTCGCCGAGAACTGGGACGCCGAGGGTAATCGGATCGGCGACTGACCGGCGGTGCCGCGTCAGCCGTCGCTGCGGCGGCGGTGCGGCCAGTGCGGGTGCTCCTCGCCCGGGGGCCGCTTGTTCGCGCGGCGCACGGCCCGCGGCGGCTTGCCGCCCAGGTACGAGGCGGCGGAGTCGACCAGGAACCCCTTGGCGAGCAGCTCGCGGCCGACGAGCATCCGGAAGCCCATGGCGTCGCGGCGCGTCAGCGTGATCTCGGTCGGGATGACCTGGTCGTGCAGGCGCACATCCAGCAGCACGACGACCCGCTTCTCGGCGTGGCCCGACGAGCTGCGCACGCGGCGCCGGTCATGCACGGGCAGCTCGAGCTTGACGGCGTCGTCCGCGCTGCGCTGCCACGGGTGCACCTCGAAGCGCACCCACGAGGCGCCGCCGCGCGTGAACTCCTTCATGCCGAACGCGTGCAGCGACGACGTCTGCGCGCCGGTGTCGACCTTGGCCTTGAGCCACTCGATCCCGACGCCGGGAAGACCCACCCACTCGCGCCATCCCACGAGGGCGTGCGTCGGCACGCTCTCCGACGGGGGAAGATGAGTGGACACGCCCCCATCCAATCAGGAACCACAGGATCCCCACGTGAAGATCGCCATCTTGTCGCGCGCTCCGCGCGCCTACAGCACCCAGCGCCTCAAGGCCGCGGCCCTCGATCGCGGCCACGAGGTCAAGGTGCTGAACACCCTGCGGTTCGCGATCGATCTGTCCAGCGATGATCCGGACCTGCAGTACCGGGGGCGCCGTCTGTCGGAGTACGACGCGATCATCCCGCGCATCGGCAACTCGATCACCTACTACGGCACGGCCGTCGTGCGGCAGTTCGAGCAGATGGACGTCTACACGCCCAACACCGCCAACGGCATCGCGAACTCGCGCGACAAGCTGCGCGCCAACCAGATCATGTCGCGGCACGGCATCGCCATGCCCGCGACCGCGTTCGTGCGCAACCGCGCCGACGTGATCCCCGCGATCGAGCGCGTCGGCGGCGCACCCGTCGTGATCAAGCTGCTCGAGGGCACGCAGGGGATCGGCGTGATCCTCGCGCCCGAGATCAAGGTGGCCGAGGCGATCGTCGAGACGCTGCAGTCGGCGCGGCAGAACGTGCTGATCCAGCGGTTCATCAAGGAGTCCAAGGGCCGCGACATCCGCGCGCTCGTCGTGGGCGACCGCGTCGTGGCGGCCATGCGCCGCTCGGCCAAGGGCGACGAGTTCCGCTCGAACGTGCACCGCGGCGGATCCGTGGAGCGCGTCGAGCTGGACGAGGAGTACGAGCGCACCGCGGTGCGCGCCGCGCAGATCATGGGCCTCAAGGTCGCCGGTGTGGACATGCTCGAGTCGGACGAGGGTCCGCTCGTCATGGAGGTCAACTCCTCGCCGGGCCTCGAGGGCATCGAGACCGCGACGAAGCTCGACGTGGCCGGCGCGATCGTCGACTACATCGCGAACCAGGTCGCGTTCCCGCAGATCGACGTGCGCGAGCGCCTGTCGGTCTCCACCGGCTACGGCGTGGCCGAGCTCGTCGTGCACGGCGACGCCGACCTGGTCGGCAAGAAGCTCGCCGACTCCGGCCTGCGCGAGCGGGACATCACGGTGCTCACGCTGCACCGCGGCCCGCAGGTGATCCCGAACCCGAAGGGCTCGTACATCCTGGAGTCCGAGGACCGGCTGCTCTGCTGGGGCAAGCTCGAGGAGATGCGCTCGATGATCCCCGAGCGCCCGAAGCGCCGCCCGCGCGTCAAGAAGCTCCCGAAGCACCCCCTGCCCCACGACGACTGAGCCCGACCCCCGGTCGTTGAGCGGAGGCGCGCCAGCGCCGGAGTCGAAACGTGGCCGGATCATCCCGGCCGGCTGGGGAGCATCAGCGCGTTTCGACTCCGCTTCGCTCCGCTCAACGACCGGGTGCTCCCCTGAGGTCGTTGAGCGGAGGCGCGCCAGCGCCGGAGTCGAAACGTGGCCGGATCATCCCGGCCGGCTGGGGAGCATCAGCGCGTTTCGACTCCGCTTCGCTCCGCTCAACGACCGGGCCCTCGGGCATCGAGAGTCGTGCGAGCGAAGCGAGCGTGGAGCGAAGCGACCCCCGCAGCGTGCGAGACGTCCCTAGAAAGAACTGATCACGTCGGCGAGGTCGTACTTCGCGGGGATCTCGAGCTGGTCGAAGCGGCAGGAGGCGGGGTCGCGGTCGGGGCGCCAGCGCTCGAACTGCACCGTGTGGCGGAAGCGGGCGAAGCGCGAGGGATCGCCCTCGAGCTGGTCGTAGCGCACCTCGAGCACGCGCTCCGGGCGCAGCGGCACGAACGAGACGTCCTTGCTCGCCGAGAAGCGGCTGCGCTCGCCCTCGCGCCGCAGGATCTCGCCGGACTCGCCGCGCTCCACGAGCGGCTCGAGCTCGTCGATCAGCTCCAGGCGGCGCTTGTCGCTGAACGCCGAGACGCCGCCCACGTTGTGCAGCGTCCCCGACGCGTCGTGCAGCCCGACCAGCAGCGATCCGACCCCGCGCCCGCTCTTGTGGACGCGGTACCCGACCGCCACGACGTCGGCCGTGCGGGCGTGCTTGACCTTGAGCATGGTGCGCTTGTTCGGCGCGTACGGCTGGTCGGCGGGCTTGGCGACCACCCCATCCAGGCCCGCGCCCTCGAACTGCTCGAGCCAGCGCTGCGCGAGCTCCGGGTCCTCGGTCGTGCGCGTCAGGTGCACCGGATGCGGCGCATCCTGCAGCAGCTCCTCGAGGCGCGCGCGGCGCTCGCGGAAGGGCAGGTCCATGAGCGACTCGTCGCCGACCGACAGCAGGTCGAACGCGATCAGCATCGCCGGGGTCTCGGTCGACAGCTTCGCGATGCGCGACGCGGCGGGGTGGATGCGCTGCGAGAGCGTGTCCCACGACAGCCGCTGCGACCCCTCCGGGCCGACCGCGATCACGATCTCGCCGTCGATCAGGCACGGGCCGGGCAGGATGCGCGACAGCGCCTCGACCAGCTCGGGGAAGTACGGGGTCAGCGGCTTCGCGCCGCGCGAGCCGAGCTCGACGCTCTCGTCGTCCCACGACACCAGCACGCGGTACGTTGACTGAGCCCTGCTGCGGCGCGGGAGACGGTGAGGTGGTCGACCACGATCGCCGTGAGTGCCCACCCGATCCCGCCGCGGGAGATCTTCGCCCTCGGCGCCGCCGCCTTCGACGTGTCCTGCCGCCAGGTCCGGCGGCAGTGCGTGCACCGGTAGCGGCGCACCCGGACCAGCAGCGTCGTCGGCCGATGCCCGAACGGCTCATGCGCCAGCGGCCGCGTCACCGTGTCACGCGGCACGCCCTCCGCGCCGCACTTCCGACACCACGGGTCGTCCTCGACGACGCGGCACTCCAGCACCGCCCGATCAGGCTCGAGCAGCTGCCCGACGGCTTGAAGGCCGAGCTCGTCAAGACGGCAGAACGTGGTCAGGTCAGGGGTCGCGAACGTAGGGTGGTGCAAGTCGAGGTCTTCCGGCGGATGGTGAGCGTGAGAACTTCCATCCTGGAAGACCTCGACGCCTATCCGCGAACCAGCCGGCGGTCCCGGGCTACACCCTCAACTGCGAAGAGCCGCGAAATGCCGCTTCCTGGACGTGGACCCGCGACAGAGCCCGCGCCTTGAAGAGATGGCGGTCAACGCCGAGGGACGTCTCGAGGAAGCCAGACGGCACGTCTGGCTCGGCGAGGTAGCCGCCCTCGAGGAGAGCTTGGTGCACATCCGTCGACGCCGAGACGAGGCTCTTGCCAAGCAGCGCGCCAGCGAAGCGGTTCCGGGCAGCTGAGTATCGCGACGAAAGCTGCAGATGCGGCCAGGATGTTTCCATGGACCTGCCAGTGATGCCGCCCGTAGCGCCGATGCTCGCTAAAGCGGTCTCGTCGATCCCCGATCTGGGGCACGTCGAGCCCAAATGGGATGGATTCAGGACCATAGTCTTCCGCGACGGCGACGAGATCATCCTTGGCAGCCGCAACGAGAAGCCCATGACCCGCTATTTCCCCGAGCTGGTCGAGGCACTGAAGAACCACGACGCCCGAACGGTGCGTGCTGGACGGAGAGATCGTCATCATCCGCGGTGAGCGGTTGGACTTCGATCTGCTGCAGCAACGCATTCACCCTGCAGCCAGCCGCGTCAAGCTTCTCGCTGCGCAATCGCCGGCATCCTTCATCGCGTTCGACCTCCTCGCCGAGGAGGACGACGACCTCATGGCGCTTCCTTTTGGAGAGCGCCGTCAGCGGCTCGAGGATGCGCTCGTCGATGCCGACGCTCCCATCCACCTGACTCCGAAGACGTCCGAGCTCTCCCGCGCGCAGGACTGGTTCACCCGGTTCGAGGGCGCTGGATTGGATGGTGTCGTCGCCAAGCCGCTCGATGCCGTGTACCAGCCGGATAAGCGAGTGATGTTCAAGGTGAAGCACGAGCGCACAGCCGACTGCGTGGTCGCCGGTTACAGGCTTCACAAGAGCTCGACACCGAGCAAGCCGCTCCTCGGGTCACTCCTGCTCGGACTTTACGACGGCGGGCGACTCCAGCATGTTGGCGTCTCCGCTTCGTTCACGACAGCGCGGCGGGCGGCGCTGATCGAGGAACTGAAGCACCTGGAGGCCGGCACGGACGACCATCCGTGGGTGCAGCCCGGCGCTGCTGGAACTGCGACGGAAGACCGGATGCCGGGCACTCAAAGCCGGTGGAGCCAGGGCAAAGACCTCTCCTTCGTCCCGCTTCGCCCCGAACTGGTCGTCGAAGTGGCGTACGACCACATGCAGGGAGACCGGTTCCGACACACGGCCAGGTTCCGGCGGTGGCGTCCGGACCGAGACCCGACGACATGCACGTACGAGCAGCTCGAGAAGCCGGTCGATTTTCGCCTCACGGAGGTGCTTAACACCACCCCTAATCGTTGAGCCGCTCGAGGATGTCCTTCATCTGGTCGATCTCCTCCTGCTGGGACTGAACGATCTGCTCACACAGCGTGACGATCTCGGAGTCGGTGATGTTGGACTGCTCGCAGACGAGGATCGCGCGGGAGTGGTGCGGGATCATCGACCGCAGGAACTGGTCATCCCCGACGAATGCTTCTGCTCGGCCCATGAGGAACGCCACCACGAACAGCGCGGCGAAGCCGACGAGCAGTCCGATGTTGAGTGGCTTGTTGGGGAACATCTTCCACATCACGGCGATCATGATGATCCCCATCGGGAACACCATCATCAGCGCCATGTAGAGGTTGCTGATGTTGGGCAGGAAGTCGGCGAAGACGTTGATCATCGCGAAGGTGAGCAGGTACATCACGATGAAGCTGAGTGCGAGGGAGATGGCGAGCTTGCCGTAGCTCGCCATCCCCCCGTGCTGCATCTCGCCCTGCTTCGAGTGCGGCATGCCCTCGTGCTCGGAGTGGTGCCCGGCCTGGCTCACAGTGCCCCCAACAGCTCCGCGCACGCCTGCTCGCAGCGGCGGCAGGCCTCGGCGCACACCCGGCAGTGCTCGTGCATCTGGGCGTGCGTCTCGCACTCGGCCGCGCACGACGCACAGGCCGCGCGGCATGCCTCGAGCTGGGCGCGCAGGACGTCGGTGTTCGAGCCGGTCTGGCGCGACAGGACCGCGGCGGTCGTCGCGCAGACGTCGGCGCAGTCGAGGTTCTTGCGGATGCACGCGGTCAGGTCAGCCACCATCTCTTCGCTCAGGCAGGCATCTGCGCACGCGGTGCACGCCTGGGCGCACTCCACGCACGCCTCGATACAGCGCACCAAGGCCGCGGTGTCGGCGCCGGCGCCCGCCCGGGGGTGAGTGGTCAGCATCTGCTCTGCAACAGTCATATCGTCCTCCTTCTCCTCGATCGGGGCGCTTCCCCGACCCTCGGCACGGTAGGGCCTCGGCACAGATTCCCCCACCGGGTTGCATACCCCGTGGGGGTATGTATCATTGGCGCGTGCACGGGTACGCGGACAACAAGGAAGCGCTGCTGAAGAGGCTGCGCCGCGCGGAGGGACAGGTCGCGGGGATCGGGCGGATGGTCGAGAACGACGACTACTGCATCGACATCCTCACGCAGGTCTCCGCAGCGACGAAGGCCCTCGAAGCGGTGGCACTGTCGCTGCTCGGCGACCACCTCAGCCACTGCGTGGCCGAGGCGACCGCGCAGGGCGGGCCGGTCGCGGAGGAGAAGATCCGCGAAGCCAACGCCGCCATCGCGCGCCTGGTGCGCTCGTGAACCACGTCACCGGAAGGACATCATCATGACGATCGAACGAGTCGAGCTGGGTCTCAAGGACGCCGGCGTCGGATGCGCCTGCTGCGCCGCCCCGAGCGCCTCGACGACGCAACAGCTGCCCGTGGAAGCGGGACTGTCGGCCACGCTGCTGGTGGAGGGGATGACGTGCGCGCACTGCATTGCCAGCGTCACCGAAGAGCTGTCCGCGGTTCCCGGCGTGGACGACGTGTCGGTCGCGCTCACCGCGGGCGGCACCTCGACCGTCACGGTCCGAAGCTCCGCTCCCGTCGACGCCGATGCGCTGCGCGTCGCCGTCGCTGAGGCCGGCTACACCGTCAGCGACGCCTGACACGGCCGAGCATCCACCCACTCCTGCCCTCCCGGCCGTCCAGCGGCGGCAACTCGCAGAGGAGGCTCCGATGAGCCAGCACGATCACACCATGCACGGGCACACCGGCCACAACCGCGCCGGACACGACAGCACCACGGAGCACACGGATCCCGAGGCAACCGCCGAGGGTATGCGCGAAGCCGTCGCGACCGAACCGGCAGCGCACGGCAGCCAGGACCACAGCGGTCACGATCAAGCGGAGCACAATCACGGCGCGCATCCCGGTCAAGCCGCGCACGCTGGTCATGGCGGGCACGTCGGCCATGGCGGGCATGCCGGTCACGGTGATCACGTGGGGCAGTTCCGCCGCCTGTTCTGGATCATGCTCGCCCTCGCCGTGCCGGTGGTGGCGTTCTCGAGCATGTTCGCCATGCTGCTCGGGTACGCGCTGCCCGACGCCGCATGGGTGAGCTGGATCTCACCCGTGCTCGGCACGGTGATGTACGTGTGGGGCGGTGCGCCCTTCCTCACCGGCGCGGTCAGCGAGCTGCGCACCCGCAAGCCCGGGATGATGCTGCTGATCGGTCTGGCCATCACGGTCGCGTTCCTGGCTTCGTGGGGCGCGAGCCTGGGCGTCCTGCACCATGAGCTCGACTTCTGGTGGGAGCTCGCGCTGCTGATCGTCATCATGCTGCTGGGGCACTGGATCGAGATGCGCTCCCTTGCCCAGACGACGTCCGCGCTGGACTCCCTCGCCGCGCTGCTGCCGGACGAGGCCGAGCGCATCGAGGGCGACACCACCGTCACCGTCGCCCCCGCCGACCTGCGTGTCGGGGACGTCGTGGTGGTCCGCCCGGGCGGCCGCGTGCCCGCAGACGGGCGGGTCGTGCAGGGCTCCGCGAGCATGGACGAGGCCATGATCACCGGCGAATCCCGCCCGGTCCGCCGCTCCGAGGGCGACCAGGTCGTCGCCGGCACCGTCGCGACCGATTCGGGCCTGCGCGTGGAGATCACCGCGATCGGAGAGAACACCACCCTCGCCGGCATCCAGCGGCTGGTTGCCGAAGCGCAGAACTCCTCGTCCCGCGCGCAGCGAATCGCTGACCGCGCCGCGGCGCTGCTGTTCTGGTTCGCCCTGATCGCAGGCGTCATCACCGCGCTGGTATGGACGCTGCTGGGCCTCCCAGATCAGGCCGTGGTCCGCACCATCACCGTCCTCGTGATCGCCTGCCCCCACGCTCTGGGCCTGGCGATCCCGCTGGTGGTGTCCATCGCCACCGAGCGGGCCGCGCGCGGCGGAGTGCTCATCAAGGACCGGTTGGCGCTGGAGAGTATGCGCACCATCGACACGGTCCTGTTCGACAAGACCGGCACCCTGACGAAGGGCGCTCCGGCGGTCACCGCGGTGCACCCCGCCGGCGGGATCGACGCCGATCGGCTGCTCGCCCTCGCTGCGGCGGCCGAGGCGGACTCTGAGCACCCCCTGGCACGCGCGATCGTGAACGGCGCGAGCGAGAAGCGACTGGCGGTGCCGGGATCCTCCGGGTTCGAGTCCTCACCGGCGGTCGGCGTGCGCGCCACCGTCGACGGGCACCTGGTACAGGTCGGCGGCCCCTACCTGCTCGAGCAGGAGGGATCCGCCGAGTTGCCCGTCGCGGACGAGTGGCGCCGCGAGGGGGCGATCATCCTGCACATCCTGATCGACGGTCAGGTCGCCGGGGCGCTTCGCTTGGCCGATGAGATCCGCAGCGAGTCCCGGGAGGCGATCGAGGCGCTCCACGTCCGCGGCGTCCAGGTCGTGATGATCACCGGCGATGCGGAAGCGGTCGCCGCCTCTGTGGCCGAGGAGCTTGGCATCGACCGGTTCTTCGCCGGCGTGCGTCCCGAGGACAAGGCCTCCAAGGTCAAGCAGCTGCAGGAGGAGGGCCGCAAGGTCGTGATGGTCGGCGACGGCGTCAACGACGCTCCCGCCCTCGCCCAGGCCGACGTGGGTATAGCGATCGGTGCGGGCACCGACGTCGCGATCGCCTCTGCGGGTGTCATCCTCGCCAGCGACGACCCGCGATCGGTGTTGTCGGTGATGGAGCTGTCGCGGGCAAGCTACCGGAAGATGAAGCAGAACCTGTGGTGGGCTGCCGGTTACAACCTGATCGCCGTCCCGCTCGCCGCCGGGGTGCTCGCTCCGTTCGGGTTCGTGCTCCCGATGTCGGTCGGGGCGATCCTGATGTCGCTGTCGACGATCGTCGTCGCGCTGAACGCGCAGCTGTTGCGCCGGCTGGACATGCGCCCCGAGATCACCGCTGCAGCGGTCTTGCGTGGTGCCTGACAGGCGGGTTTCGTAGATTGTGAGCGGGAAGGGAGGTGCGCTGATGAGCGTGATGACGCTGCGCCAGGCGATGCGTCCGAGCGCCACACTGGCGCGCACCTTCCTACTCACCGCCGCGGCCGTCATCGGGGTGCTGATTGGCCTAGTCGGCATGCACGTGCTCAGCAGCGGCAGCACCCACCACGCTCCTGTGGTGATCAGCGAGAGCACGCACCATGGCGGTGAGCCCGCGATGGTTGACGTCGCGAGCCCGGACGCGGCTACAGCCGGTGATCATTCCGCGGCGGATCCCTGCGCTGAGGGCGACTGCGGGGGCGGCATGGACGCGATGGCGTTCATGGCGTGCGTGCTCGCCCTGCTCGCCGTCAGCATCGTCCTCGCCATTCGCCCCGGCCGGGTCGTCACCATTGCGCGCGCTCAGGCGCCGCCACATGCCACGGCGACGCTCACGGAGGCGCCGCCGGTTCCTCCCGATCTGAACGTCCTCTCCATCAGTCGCACCTGAGGGTCATCTGCTGTCGCAGATCCCGTGCTTCGGCACGCCCCTCAACAACGACTTAGGAGACAGACCCTCATGAAGATCCGCACGATTGCATTCCACGCGGGCATCCTCGCGACCGCGCTCGTCCTGACCGGTTGCAGCGACACCGGTGGCTCCGATATGGAAGGCATGGACCACGGCAGCAGCGCGAGCAGCTCGCCCAGCGCCTCCGCTGAAGCCGGCGACGCGGTGTTCAACGACGCCGACGTGACGTTCGCGATGGAGATGGTCATGCACCACCAGCAGGCCATCGAGATGTCCGACACCCTGCTGGCGAAAGACGGCGTCCATCCGGACGTCGTCGCCCTCGCCGAGCGCATCAAGGCCGCCCAGGGCCCGGAGATCGAGACCATGAACCAGTGGCTCGAAGACTGGGGACAGGACACCGAGATGGGTGGCATGGAACACGGCGGCGGCATGATGTCCGAAGAGGACATGGCAGCACTCGAGGACGCCGACGGCGAAACCGCATCGAGCCTGTTCCTCAAGCAGATGATCATGCACCACCAGGGTGCCATCGACATGGCCCAGACCCAGATCGACAACGGTAAGAACCCCGACGCTGTCGCGCTCGCGCAGAAGATCGTCCAGGACCAGACCGCCGAGATCACCGAGATGCAGGAGCTGCTCACCCAGCTGTGAGCCCCGCCACGCCGGTGGCCACCCCCGCCCGGGTGGTCACCGGCTCCGCCCTGCCCAACCATCCCGGAGATCTTCCATGCCTTTCACGACTGCCGTTCCCCGACGGCGCCTGGCCGCCTTCGCCGCCCTTGTCTTCACCGTGCCGCTCTTCGCCGGCTGCGCACTGATCCGGTCCGAGGACCCCGATCACGACACCCAGGTGGCCCTCGAGCACATCCATGGGCTGGCCTCAGACCCGGAGACGGGCGGGCTGCTCATCGCCAGCCATGGCGGCATCTATCAACTCGAGGCACTCACTCCCACAGCAGAGTTGACCGGGCCGCTCGCCGGCAACGACTTCGACGCCATGGGGTTCACCGCCGTCGACGGTCAGCTCTATGCCTCCGGACACCCCGGGCCGAACAGCCCCGACCACTTCGCCGGCCAGAATCTCGGCCTCATCCGCTCCGACGACAACGCCCGCACCTGGACGAACGTCGCATTCACCGGTGAGGCCGACTTCCACGACCTCGCCATCAGCGAATCCGATCCGAATCGCATCTACGCGAACAACTTCGGCATCGTCTACCGCTCAGACGACGGCGGGCGCACCTGGAACGACGGAGTCGGCGTCGACGCACGCGACATGCTCGCCGACCCCGACGATTCCGACACCGTCTACGCGACCACTCCCGAAGGGCTCTATGTCAGCCGTGACGCGGGTGCGACGTTCGAGCTCGACGAGACTGCGCCGCGGATGGTTCTGATCGCGACGAACAGCCTGGGGCTACTGGTCGGCACCAGCTTCGACAACACACTCGTCTACCAGCTCCCCAGCGGCGAGTGGGCCACCGGAGGCGAGTACGAAGGTGCCGCCCAGGCCCTCACCGTCACGCCGGGCGACGAGATCGCCCTCGTCGACCAACGTGGCGTGGTCACGACACGTGACTTCGGTACCACCTGGGAAGAGATCTTCCGCCCGGAGCCGCACACTTGACGTCCAACCGGGCCTTCCCGGGTTCAGTGAAGGAACCCATCCCACTTGGGCTCGAAGATCAGCCCGCCCGGATGCTTCGCCGGATCCGGGATGGCCGACACGGCCTTCGCGAGCATGGGCGCGGGGATGTCGTGGCTCATGGGGACATCCTGCCGCCCCCGTAAGCGCCCCGGCCACCCGCCGCACGGCTTCGACTGGTCCCGGGGGACGAGACTGGTCTCGCCGACACCAGTCTCGTCGCCGGGGACCAGTCTCGGCGGATAGAGGGCGGGGCGCGCGGCGCCGGGGCGGGGCGCCGGGCGCGCGGCGCCGGCGCGGGGCCTCAGAACAGGTCGGTCAGGCGGGCGGGCTCGCCCGCGTCGCGGAGCGCGGTGCGGGCCGCGTGCCAGCCGGCCATCCCGTTCACGCCGGGGCCCGGGGGCGTCGCCGACGACGCGAGGTAGACGCCCTTCATGGGCGTGCGCCACGGCGCGGTCGACACGACCGGGCGCCGCACCGCCTGCCACAGCGTGAAGTCGCCGCCCAGCACGTCGCCGCCGATCTCGGCCGGGTTCTCGGCCTCGCGGCGCGACGCCGGCACCGCGTGCGTGGCGAGGATGCGGTCGCGGAAGCCGGGCGCGAACCGCTCGATCTGCCGCGTGATGTGCTCGGTCGGGTCGAGCCGCGATCCGTGCGGCACGTGCATGTAGGCCCACAGCACCGCCTTGCCGGCGGGTGCCCGCGACGGATCGAGCACCGAGGGCTGCACCGCGAGCACGTACGGGCGGTCGCTCACCTCGCCCCGCGCCACGGCGTTCTCGCTCGCCTCCACCTCCGCGCGCGTGCCGCCGAGGTGCACGGTGGGGGAGCGATGCACGTCGGGGTTCGCCCATGGCACCGGCCCCTCGAGCGCGAAGTCGACCTTGGCGGCCGCGTGGCCGTAGCGGTAGCCGCGGACGGCGCGCGCGTAGCGCTCGGGCACATCCGGATGCGTCAGCGCGAGCCGCGGCGACGTGTCGAGCAGCAGCAGGTCGCCCGCGGCGGGATCGCCCCAGTCGAGCGTCGCGAGATCGCGGACGCGGTGCCCGGTCTCGATGCGGCCTCCGTGCGCGTGGAGGTCGGCCGCCAGCGCGTCGGCGATCGCCTGCGCGCCGCCGATGGGATAGGCCCAGCCGCCGGGGGCGTGCGCGAGCGCCGCGAGCATGAGCCCTGCGGCCGCGCTCGCGAGCGACGGGAGCGGGGTGTTGGCGTGCGCCAGCACGCCGCTGAGGAGGGCGTCGGCCTCCGACGTGCGGAACGTGCGGTGACCGAGCCGCGTGCCCGCCTCGAGCGCGCGCAGGCCGAACCGGACGGCCGTGACGGGCTCGCGGGGCACGCGCAGCAGCTGGTTGCCCGTGAAGTCCAGGACTCCCTCGATGTGTCGCGTGAGCGGGCGGACCATCGCGAGCCAGGCCCGGCCGTCCGGGCCGAGCTCGGCGGCCGTCCGGTCGATGTCGCGCCACGCGACGGCCGCGCGTCCGCCGTCGAGCGGCTGCGCGTACGACGCGTCGGGGACGACCCATCCGATCCGCTCGTGGAGCCCGAAGGCCCGGAAGAACTCCGAGGTCAGCGCGGCCGGATGCACGGCCGAGCACACGTCGTGGCGGAAGCCGTGCAGCGTCAGCTGCGCCGTCCGGATGCCGCCGCCGAACGTCTTCGCCGCCTCGAGCACCGTGACGTCGTAGCCCGCGCGCGCCAGCGCGACCGCGGCCGCCAGGCCGTTCGGCCCGCTCCCCACCACGGTGGCGCGCGTCATGGATTCAGTCTTTCAGACGCGCTGCCGCCGCGGCGGGGGCTTGACCCGAGAGCACGCTTCGGGCGTTTCGGCTCCGCTTCGCTCCGCTCAACGACCGGCACCGAGCCCGGGTCATCGACCGTCGTGCGAGCGAAGCGAGCGTGGAGCGAAGCGACCAATCGCAGCGCGAAGCGCTGCCGAACGGAGCGTCAGCGACGTTCCTCGCTCGCGAGTGTCCGGCGCGGAGCGTCGGCGCGAGCGTGCGAGACGCTTCTAAACGAATGCCCCCATGCCGGTGATGTCCCTGCCGATCAGGAGGGCCTGGACGCTCTCCGTGCCCTCGTAGGTGTGGATCGCCTCGATGTCGGCGAGGTGCTGCATGACGCGGTTCTCGAGCAGGATGCCGTTGCCGCCGAGCAGGTCGCGCGCGGTGCGCGCGATGTCCCGCGCCGTGCGGGTGTTGTGGTACTTCGCGAGCGACGCCTGGGTGGGGCGCAGCGCGCCCGACGCCTCGAGCTCGGCGAGGCGCCGGCAGTACAGCTGCATGGCCGTGAGCTGCGACAGCATCTGCGTCAGCCGCTCCTGCACCATCTGGAACCGCGCGAGCGGGCGGCCGAACTGCACGCGCTGACCGGCGTACGCCAGCGCCGCCTCGTAGCAGGCGGTCGCGTGGCCGAGCGCCGACCAGGCGACGCCCGATCGCGTCGCGAACAGCACGGTCGAGGTGTCCCTGAACGAATGCGTGCCGGGCAGCACGGCGTCGGCGGGCAGGCGCACGTCGTCGAGCGTGATGTGCGCCTGATGGATGCCCCGCAGCGAGAGCTTGCCAGTGATCACCGTGCCCGCGTAGCCCGGGGTGCTCTGCTCCACCAGGAAGCAGCGCACCTGCCCGTGATCCGGGTCGTCCGCCCGGTCGATGCGGGCCCACACGAACGTCACGCCGCCCGAGGCGCCGTTGCCGATCCACTTCTTGGCGCCGCGGATCACCCATCCGTCGTCGCTCCAGCGCGCCGTGGTCTCGAGCGACGTGGAGTCCGAGCCGTGGTCGGGCTCCGTCAGCGCGAACGCGCCGGGGACCTCGCCGCGCGAGAGCGGGCCCATCCAGCGCTCCTGCTGCTCCGGGCTGCCGAACAGCGCGAGCGTCCGCAGCGCGAGCCCGCCCTGCACGGCGAGGATCGTGCCGAGCGACCCGTCCACGCGCGAGAGCTCCATGTTCACGAGGCCGGCCGCGAGCGGCGACATGGGCGTGACGCCCGGGTGATCGACCCCGTCGGCGTAGAGGTCGGCCTCGCCCAGCGCCGTGAGCGCCTCGAGCGGGTACTCGGCGCGGTCCCACGCCTCGGCCATGCGGGGCGCGAGCGCCTCGCCGACCTCGCGGGCCCGCGACCACTGCGCCCGGTCGGGTCCGCCGACGTCGGCGAACACGGCGTAGTAGTCGGTGTCGAGAGGGGATGTCACGTCGTAGGCGAGGACGTTCTCGCCCGGGAAGAGCTCCGATGCCATGCCGCCAGGCTAGGCACGAGCGGCCGCGCGGCACACGTCGTTTGGAGGTCTCCGCCATCCGGAGCCGCCGGATCCGGGGTGCGGATTGCCCTAGACTGGACGCGGTTCCCGACAGCGCCTTCACGGAGGTCCTCAATGTTCATCATCTCGCTGCTGCTCTTCCTCGGCGGCATGGCGCTGTTCGGCGTCGCGCTGAACATCGAGGCCTGGCAGGGTGTCGTCTTCACGGCGGGCATCCTGGCGATCTGCCTGGCGATGGCGCTGCCGATGCACTTCAGCAAGACCTCGAAGTAGCGGCCCGCACAGACTTCGCGAACGCGGCTCGGGATGATCCGGGGCCGCGTTCGCCGTATCCGGGGACCGCATGGGCCGGGCCCTTCCCGGCTCGGGCGCCCGGAACGCGGTAGTAGGCTGGGATCTCGGTCGAGATCTCTCGACGTCGAGACGTCCAGTCTCCTCCCGTGGCCCCACCGAAGGATTGCAACGTGGACCTGTACGAGTACCAGGCTCGAGACCTTTTTGAGAAGTACGAGGTGCCGGTGCTCGCCGGCATCGTCGCCGACACCCCCGAGGAGGTGAAGGCAGCGGCCGAGAAGATCGGCGGCGTCGTGGTGGTCAAGGCCCAGGTCAAGACCGGCGGACGCGGCAAGGCCGGCGGCGTGAAGGTCGCCAAGACCCCCGACGAGGCGTACGAGGCGGCGAAGGCGATCCTCGGCCTCGACATCAAGGGCCACGTCGTCAAGCGCGTCATGGTCGCGCAGGGCGCGGACATCGCCCGCGAGTTCTACTTCTCGGTGCTGCTGGACCGCGCCAACCGCTCGTACCTGTCGCTGTGCAGCGTCGAGGGCGGCATGGAGATCGAGCAGCTCGCGGTCGAGAAGCCCGAGGCGCTCGCGCGCGTCGAGGTGAACCCGCTCACGGGCATCGACAAGGAGAAGGCGATCGAGATCGCCAAGGCCGCGAACTTCGACGAGGACCTCGTCGAGAAGGTCGCCGACGTCTTCGTGAAGCTCTACGACGTCTACAAGGGCGAGGACGCGACCCTGGTCGAGGTGAACCCGCTCATCCTGTCGGGCGCCGGCGACATCATCGCCCTCGACGGCAAGGTCACGCTCGACGACAACGCGAGCGAGGTGCGCCACCCCGAGCACGAGGAGCTCGAGGACAAGGAGGAGGCCGACCCGCTCGAGGCGAAGGCCAAGGCCAACGGCCTCAACTACGTCAAGCTCGACGGCCAGGTCGGCATCATCGGCAACGGCGCGGGTCTGGTCATGTCGACCCTCGACGTCGTCGCCTACGCCGGCGAGAACCACGGCGGCGTGAAGCCCGCCAACTTCCTCGACATCGGCGGCGGCGCCAACGCGCAGGTCATGGCCAACGGCCTCGACGTGATCCTCGGCGACGAGCAGGTCAAGAGCGTCTTCGTGAACGTCTTCGGCGGCATCACGTCGTGCGTCGCGGTCGCGGAGGGCATCGTCAAGGCCCTGGAGATCCTGGGCGACCACGCCACCAAGCCGCTCGTCGTCCGCCTCGACGGCAACCAGGTCGAGGAGGGCCGCGCCATCCTCGCCGCCGCGAACCACCCGCTCGTCACCCTCGCCTCCGGCATGGATGAGGGCGCCGACAAGGCCGCCGAGCTGGCGAACGCCTGAGCCCCGGATCGGATAAGGACTAGAGAGATGTCGATCTACCTCAACAAGGACTCCAAGGTCATCGTCCAGGGCATCACCGGCGGCGAGGGCACCAAGCACACGGCGCTCATGCTCAAGGCGGGCACCAACATCGTCGGCGGCGTGAACGCGCGCAAGGCCGGCTCGACCGTGACGCACGAGACCGCGCACGAGGGCGAGGTGGACCTGCCCGTGTTCGGCACGGTCGCCGAGGCCATCGAGAAGACCGGCGCCGACGTGTCGATCGCGTTCGTTCCCCCGGCCTTCACGAAGGACGCGATGATCGAGGCCATCGACGCCGAGATCCCGCTGCTCGTCGTGATCACCGAGGGCGTGCCGGTCGGCGACACCGCCGAGGCGTGGGCCTACGCGCAGTCGAAGGGCAACAAGACCCGCATCATCGGCCCGAACTGCCCCGGCATAATCACGCCGGGCGAGGCGCTCGTGGGCATCACGCCCGCGAACATCACGGGCAAGGGCCCGATCGGCCTCGTGTCGAAGTCGGGCACGCTGACCTACCAGATGATGTACGAGCTGCGCGACCTGGGCTTCTCGACCGCCATCGGCATCGGCGGCGACCCGGTCATCGGCACCACGCACATCGACGCGCTCGAGGCGTTCGAGGCCGACCCCGAGACCAAGGCGATCGTGATGATCGGCGAGATCGGCGGCGACGCCGAGGAGCGCGCGGCCGACTTCATCAAGGCCAACGTCACCAAGCCGGTCGTCGGCTACGTCGCGGGCTTCACGGCCCCCGAGGGCAAGACGATGGGTCACGCCGGCGCGATCGTGTCCGGCTCGGCCGGCACCGCGCAGGCGAAGAAGGAGGCCCTCGAGGCCGCCGGCGTCAAGGTCGGCAAGACCCCGTCGGAGACCGCCGCCCTCATGCGCGAGATCATCTCGAGCCTGTAAGCAGCAGCTTCACCCGCGAAGGCCCCGTCCGCTCGGACGGGGCCTTCGTCGTCCCCGGGGCCCCGCGTGACCCGGCATGTCTCAGTTCGGGTCGGAATCCGGCCCGGATTCCGACCCGAACTGAGACATGGGATCAGGGGACGGGGGTGATCGCGAACACCGGATGCCGCGGCGCGACCGCCGCGAAGGCCGAGAGGTCGGCGTCGGGAGCCGCGGCGACGTGCGGGCGCACGATCGGGACGAGGCGGACGTACTCGCGCAGGACGGGGGCGGCGGCCTCCGGAGGGAGCTCCTCGACCCGGATGCGCTCCGCACGGCGCCCGCGCTCGAGCGTCGCCTCGCCGGCCGCGCGGATGTTCTTGACCCAGCCCACGGGGCCGTAGGGCGCGACGATGTAGCGCCGTCCGTCGACCGTGATCGGGGTGACCGGCACGGTGTGCGGCAGGCCGCTGCGGCGCCCCACCACGGTGAGCGCCGAGATCCCGGCGGGCGCGAGGCCGCGCCTTCCGAGCGCCGCCATGATCCGGTCGATCCGCCGGCGCAGGGGAGTGGTCTTGTACGTGCCCGCCATGCCGCCAGGCTAGGCGGGGCCGGTCCGTCCGCGTAACCCCGGCCCCCGCCCCCGCGATCGGCAATACCCTGGTGCCATGCCGCTGAACGGGGAGTACCTGCCGAGCACCGCCGAGTGGGCGCGCACGCAGGCCGAGACGTACGAAGCAACGAACGGCGCCGAGGCGAACACGCTGCGCGGGGTGCCGGTGATCGTCCTGACGACGGTCGGCGCCAAGAGCGGCGGCCTGCGCAAGACCGCCCTCATGCGCGTCGAGCACGACGGCCGCTACGCGGTCGTGGCGTCGAAGGGCGGCGCGCCGAAGCCGCCGCAGTGGTACTACAACCTGCGCGCGAATCCGCACGTCGAGCTGCAGGACGGCGCGGTCAAGCGCGACTACGTCGCGCGCGAGCTCGACGGCGCCGAGTACGACGAGTGGTGGGCGCGCGCCGTCGAGGTGTGGCCCGACTACGCCGAGTACCAGAAGAAGACCGACCGCCGGATCGCGGTGTTCGTGCTGGAGCCCACCGAGGCCTGAGCCTCGGACATGGGGGAGCTGGCTCCCCCCCGTGCTGGTTGAGCGAGCGAAGCGAGTCGCAACCCACGAAGCCGCCACCGGCCTCGACCCCGGAGAGCCGCAGGGCTCACGCAGGCCGCCGCGGGTAGGGTCGATCCGTCATGCATCGCCTGCTCGTCGCCCTGCTCGCCGCTCTGGATGCCGCCGTGGCGGCGATCGTGGGGTTCGCGGCCGTGCTCGTGCCGCTGCTGCTGATGTGGGTGTTCACGTTCGGCGGCGTCGCCGACTGGCAGGGGCTCTGGCCCGCCACCGTGCGCATCTGGCAGCTGGGCAACCTCGTGCCGCTGGCGCTCACCCTTCATGACGACTTCCTCGTCGAGACTGGCCTGCCGGAGGGCGCCGGATCGTTCGTCCTGTCGCTCGCGCCGCTGGCGTTCGCGGTGCTCGTCGCTGTCTTCGCCGCGCGATCCGGACGACGCGCGCTCGGATCGGGGCGCTGGCTGACGGGCGTCGCGGCCGGCACCGCCACGACCGCGCTCGCGGCCCTGATCGCGAACGTCACGGCCGGCAACCCCGTCGCCGCCGTCGACCCGTGGCTCGCGGTGCTGCTGCCCACGCTGGTGTACGCGGTCCCCATGCTGCTGGGCGCCGTGACGGGAGCCTGGAGCGAGGGCGACGAGGGCCTCGTCGACCGCCTGCACGACCTCGCCGACCGGCTGCCGAGCGGATGGCGTGAGCTGCCCGCGCTCGCCGCCCGCGGCGGCGGGATCGCCCTCGCGGGCGTGATCGGCTTCGCCGCGCTCGCCATCGCGGTCGCGGTCCCGCTGCGCGGCGGCGAGGCGATCGCGTTGTACGAGTCCTCGCAGGTTGACCTGCTGGGCGCCATCCTGCTCACGCTCGCGCAGCTCGCCTACCTGCCCACCATGATCGGCTGGTCCGTGTCGTGGATGGCCGGGCCCGGCTTCGCGCTCGGGGCGGGCACCGGCGTCACCCCGGTCGCCACGCAGCTCGGAGTGCTGCCCGGCGTCCCCATGCTGGGCCTGCTGCCGGAGAACGGATCGCCGCTGCTGCTGCTGTCCGTGCTCGCGCCGGTCGTCGCGGGCGCGCTCGCCGGATGGGGCGTGCGCACGGCCTTCCGCGCCGAGGCCCGCGCCGAGGGCGCCGACCACGAGCCGGTGGCCCCGCGAGCGCTCCTCGCCGCCGGCATCGCGCTGATCGCGGGCGCGGGCGGAGCGCTCATCGCGGCGCTCACGTCGGGCTCCATGGGCCCGGACCGGCTGGCGCACGTCGGACCCGAGCCGGGCGCCGTCGCGCTCGCCGTCGGCCTCGAAGTGCTCCTCGGCGCCGCGACCCTGCTGCTGGCCCCGCGCTCCTACACCTCCCGCCTCGACCGCCTCGCCTCCGGCTGGGCGGACGAGGACGCCGACCACGCCCGCACGCGCTGAGGGGCCGCCCCGGCGGGACGACCCCTCGCATGCGCGGGCGGTCAGAGCGCGGCGGCGCCGGCCTCCGCGACCGTCTGGTCCTGCTCCCCCGAGCCGCCGCTCACGCCGACGGCGCCCACCACGACTCCGTCGCGGCGAATCGGCACGCCGCCCGCGAAGATCGCGACCCCGCGGCCGTGCGCGTTCGTCGTGTGGATGCCGAAGAACTGCTGCGTGGGCTGCGCGTTGTCGCCCAGGTCCTTCGTCGAGATGTCGAACGCCCGGGACGTCCAGGCCTTGCTGATCGAGATCTCGATGCTGCCGATCCACGCGCCGTCCTGACGCACGTGCGACACGAGATTGCCGCCGGCGTCGACGACCGCGATGTTCATGGGCTGGCCGATCTCGTCCGCGCGCGTCTCGGCGGCGGCGATGATGCGACGGGCGTCCTCGAGGGTGACGGACATGGACTCTCCTTCTGGGTCAGGCGGCCTTGATGTAGCCGTTGGGGTCGAGCACGAACTTCTTCGCCGCGCCCTGATCGAACTCCGCGTAGCCGCGGGGTGCGTCTTCGAGCGAGATCGGCGTGGCGTTCACGGCCTTCGCGATCTGCACCTTGTCGTGCAGGATGGCCTGCATCAGCTTGCGGTTGTAGCGCATCACGGGGCACTGCCCGGTCGTGAAGGACAGGGACTTCGCCCAGCCGAGCCCGAGCCGCAGGGACAGCGAGCCGTGCTGCGCCGCCTCGTCGATCCCGCCCGGGTCGCCCGTGACGTAGAGCCCCGGGATGCCGATCGCGCCGCCCGCCGCCGTGAGGTCCATGAGCGAGTTGAGGACCGTCGCGGGCGCCTCGTGCGATGCGTCCGCGCCGTGGCCGCGCGCCTCGAAGCCGACGGCGTCGACGCCGGCGTCGACCTCGGGCACCCCCAGGATCTGCTCGATCTGGTCCTTCGGATCGCCCTGCGACACGTCGACCGTCTCGCAGCCGATCGCCCGCGCGGCGGCCAGCCGATCGGGGTTCAGGTCGCCGACGATGACGACCGCGGCGCCCAGGAGCTGCGCCCCCACGGCCGCGGCGATGCCGACCGGTCCGGCGCCCGCGATGTACACGGTCGAGCCGGGGCCGACGCCGGCCGTGTACGCGCCGTGGAAGCCGGTCGGGAAGATGTCGGACAGCATCGTCAGGTCGAGGATCTTCTCGAGCGCCTGGTCGCGGTCGGGGAACTTCAGCAGGTTCCAGTCGGCGTAGGGGACGAGCACGTACTCGGCCTGCCCGCCCACCCAGCCGCCCATGTCGACGTACCCGTACGCCGATCCGGGGCGATCCGGATTCACGTTCAGGCAGATGCCGGTCTTGCCCTCCTTGCAGTTGCGGCAGCGCCCGCAGGCGATGTTGAACGGCACCGACACGATGTCGCCGACCTTGATGAACTCGACGTCGGGGCCGACCTCGACGACCTCGCCCGTGATCTCGTGGCCGAGCACCAGCCCGGCCGGGGCGGTCGTGCGGCCGCGCACCATGTGCTGGTCCGAGCCGCAGATGTTGGTGCTCACCGTGCGCAGGATCGCGCCGTGCGGCACCTTGCGGCCCACGTTCGCGGGGTTGACCCCCGGCCCGTCCTTCAGCTCGAACTCGGGGTAAGCGGTGTCGACGACCTCCACCTCTCCCGGACCCTTGTAGACAACAGCTCTGTTCCTAGGCATCTTCGCCCTCCGATCTGTGTGCGGGTGGTTGCATGACGAGCCTCTCGGGCCCGCCCAGGGGACACGATCACCCTGACGGGCCGTTTCCCCCACCCGAACGGGTAGGTCTAGGCTCGTGCCCCGAGGAGGGGATGCGGATGGAGACGCTTCGTGAGCTGTCCGAGGTGATCCACGGGCCCATCAGGGAGCTGCCGGCGGCGCTGTCCCGCCTGCTCGCGCCCGGCGCCGGCCACCGGGCGCTGACGATCCTCGCCGCGGATGTCGATGGCGGGCATCGACGCGGCGCCGGAGAGTCGTCCGTCCTCGATCAGGTCCCGTATCTCGATCTCGTCGAGATGCGCCGCCGTATGTCGCCCGGCACGGTCCGGCGCGACACGATGGTTGCGGAGGGCGCTGCCGAGGAGGTGCTGCTCGCCCTGTCGCGCAACGGCGCGCTGCTGGCGCTCGCCGGCCCCACCTGCGACGCGGAGGGCGAGCGGGCGGTGCTCGACCTCTGGAACATCGTGAGCCTTCGGGTGCAGCGGCTCGCGGACACCGCTCCGCCGAGCTGGCTGCGCCTGGCCCGGATGTCGGCGGGAGAGCGGATGGAGGCTCTCGCCGAGCTCGCGGACGAGTATTCGACCACTCTCGAGACCGTGCTCGCGGCGCTGCGCTCGCGGGCGCTCGACGACGCCGCGGCGCGCACGACCGCGACCGGCATCGCGGCGGCGGGGCTCGTCCACCTGCGCACGGTGAGCGACCGTGTCCGGACGGTCGCGGAGGAGCCCGTCACGACGGCGTTCGAGCGGCTGCGCGACGATCTGGGCCCGCTCGTGCGCTACCGCGAGATCGACATGCAGTTCGTCGAGCCGCCGCTCGACGGGCGTCCTCTCCCCAGCGAGGTCGCGCACGGGGCGCGGGCGGTGGTGCGCGGGACGATCCTGGCCATGCTCGACGACCCCGAGGTGGGGCGGGTGCGCGTGCAGTGGGACTGCGACGGCAAGAACCTCCTGATCGACATGCGCGACGACGGCGAGGGAGGACTGTCCCGCGAATCGATCCAGTACCAGCTGGTCGAGGACCGCATCCAGGCGCTGCGCGGGCGCATCGCGCTGGACGCGACGCCCGGGTGGGGGACCGACCTGTCCATCGTCATCCCGCTGGATCCGCCGCACGCACCGGCCGGACTCTCCGCGGATTGGGCGCTTGGGGCGCGCGAGCAGGAGATCCTGGTGCGGGTCGCAGCTGGCCTGCGCAACCGGGAGATCGCGGCGGAGCTGACCATCAGCGAGAACACCGTCAAGTTCCACCTGGCCAATGTGTACCGCAAGCTCGGCGTCTCGAGCCGCGCAGAGGCGACCGCCCTCTACTTCGCGCAGGCCCGCCAGGACGAGCCCGCGGCCCGCTGAACCGCACCCGCGCCCGGCGCAGCGATGGTGTGGCTCCGCAAGGGGAAGCAAAGACAACCCTTGCCCGAGCGGATGCGTCCGGCGTGAGAAACTAGCACCGTGCTGTCGGTCGCCGTTCTCATCTCGGGCACGGGCTCGAATCTCCGTGCCCTCCTCGAGGCGGCGGAGGACCCCGGATACCCCGCCCGCATCGTCGCCGTGGGCGCCGATCGCGACGCGGCGGGCCTGGCCCACGCCGAGGAGTTCGGCATCCCGACCTTCGTGGTGCCGTTCCGCGACTTCGCGTCGCGCGAGGAATGGGCCGCCGAACTCGGGCGCCGGCTCGACGACATCCGGCCCGACCTGATCGTGCTGAGCGGCCTGATGCGGCTGCTGCCCGCCTCGCTGGTGGCGAAGTGGCAGCCGCGCATCATCAACACACACCCGGCGTACCTGCCCGAGTTCCCCGGAGCGCACGGCGTGCGCGACGCGCTCGCGGCCGGCGTCGCGCAGACCGGCGCGAGCGTGATCGTCGTGGACGACGGCGTCGACACCGGCCCGATCCTGGCGCAGGAGCGCATCCCCGTCCTGCCGGGCGACACCGAGGACACCCTGCACGAGCGCATCAAGCCCCTCGAGCGCCGCCTGCTGATCGACGTCGTGCGCCGCATCGCGACCGGCGAGCTCGATCCCGCCGCGCATCCCTGATCCCGCAACCCACCCGCCCGATCCACAAGGAGCACCCATGGCCGGCCCCCGTCACGACCCCTCGCTGTATCGCGATCGCGATGTGGTGCCGATCCGGCGCGCGCTGATCTCCGTCAGCGACAAGACCGACCTGCTGGTGCTGGCCGAGGCGCTCGCGGGCGCGGGCGTCGAGATGGTGTCGACCGGATCGACCGCCGGCACCATCCGCGACGCGGGCTACGACGTGACGGATGTCGCGAGCGTCACGGGCTTCCCCGAGATGCTCGACGGGCGCGTCAAGACGCTGCACCCGAACGTGCACGGCGGCCTGCTCGCCGACCTGCGTCTCGAGAGCCACGAGGCGCAGCTGGGCGAGTTCGGCATCGCGCCGTTCGAGCTCGTGGTCGTGAACCTGTACCCGTTCGTCGAGACCGTGCGTTCGGGCGCGCAGGGCGACGACGTGGTCGAGCAGATCGACATCGGCGGCCCGGCCATGGTGCGCGCGTCGGCGAAGAACTTCGCGAACGTCGCGATCGTCGTCTCGCCCGAGTCGTACCCGTCGATCATCCAGGCGGTCGGCAAGGGCGGCACGTCGCTGTCGCAGCGTCGGGAGCTCGCGGCGCGCGCGTTCGCGCACACGGCGTCGTACGACACCGCCGTGGCGCAGTGGTTCGCCGAGGAGACCATCGCGGGCGAGGTCGACCTGCCCGACCACCTGACGATCCAGGCCGAGAAGCTGTCGAACCTGCGCTACGGCGAGAACTCGCACCAGCGCGCCGCGATCTACTCGCGCGTCGGCGGCCACGGCATCGCCCAGGCCACGCAGCTGCAAGGCAAGGAGATGTCGTACAACAACTACGTCGACGGCGACGCCGCCCTGCGCGCCGCGTACGACATGGTGCTGCCGGCCGTCGCGATCATCAAGCACGCCAACCCGTGCGGCATCGCGGTCGCCGCGCCGAGCGCGCTCGACCCGATCGCCAGCGCCCACCTGCGCGCGCACGAGTGCGACCCGGTGTCGGCGTTCGGCGGCGTGATCGCGGCGAACCGCCCCGTCACGCTCAAGATGGCCGAGAACCTGCGCGACATCTTCACCGAGGTGATCGTGGCGCCCGACTTCGAGCCGGCCGCGCTCGAGGTGTTCAAGGACAAGAAGAACCTGCGCCTGCTGAAGCTGCCGGAGGACTGGCAGCAGGAGCGGATGGACGTCCGCCTCGTGTCGGGCGGCCTGCTGCTGCAGGATGCCGACCGCTTCCCCGAGGACGACTTCGAGTCGGTCGCGAAGGACTGGCAGCTCGTCGCGGGCGAGGTGCCCGAGGACGTGTCGGTGCAGGACCTCGTGTTCGCGTGGAAGGCGTGCCGCGCGGTCAAGTCGAACGCGATCGTGCTCGCGAAGAACGGCGCCACGGTCGGCGTCGGCATGGGCCAGGTGAACCGCGTCGACTCGTGCCGCCTGGCGGTCGAGCGCGCCGGCGACCGCGCCGCCGGATCGATCGCGGCGTCGGACGCGTTCTTCCCGTTCTCGGACGGCCCCGAGGTGCTGATGAACGCCGGCGTGAAGGTGATCATCCAGCCGGGCGGCTCGGTCCGCGACGAGGAGACCATCGCCCTGGCCCGCGAGCGCGGCGTCACGATGTTCTTCACGGGCGAGCGCCACTTCTTCCACTGAGCCGGCTCCACCCCGCGAGGTTGCACTCCTTCGAGTGCAACCTCGCGGTGTTTCGTCGCGCAAGCGCCATGTCCGAAAACCGCCAGCCGTTCGCCGTCCGGCGTGTCAGGATCGAGGCATGGCCCCGGACATGACCTTCGCCGAGCGGTACGCGGCGATCTCGTCGCGCGATGCGCGGTTCGACGGGCAGTTCGTGACCGCCGTGCGGTCGACGGGCATCTACTGCCGGCCGTCGTGCCCCGCGCGGACGCCGAAGGAGGAGAACGTCACGTTCTTCCCCACGAGCGCCGCGGCGCACGAGGCCGGGTATCGCGCGTGCAAGCGGTGCCTGCCCGAGGCGGCGCCCGGGTCGCCCGACTGGAACGTGCGCGGCGACGTCGCGGGCCGCGCGATGCGGCTGATCGCCGACGGCGTGGTCGAGCGCGAGGGCGTGTCGGGCCTCGCCGGCCGGCTCGGGTACTCGTCGCGCCACCTCACGCGGCTGCTCGCCGCCGAGCTGGGCGCGGGTCCGCTCGCCCTCGCCCGCGCGCACCGGGCGCACACCGCCCGGCTGCTGCTCGTCGGCACGGACCTGCCCGCGGCGGATGTGGCGTTCTCGGCCGGCTTCGCGAGCGTGCGGCAGTTCAACGACACTGTGCGCGAGGTGTTCGGGATGACCCCGACCGAGCTGCGCGCGCGCCGCCGCGGCGCGGCCGTGGACGCGCCGACGGGCATCGACCTCGCGCTGCCCTACCGCGAGCCGTTCGACCCGACTGGGCTGTTCGCGTGGATGTCCGTGCGCGCGCTGCCTGGCGTGGAGGAGGGCGACGAGGCGTCGTTCGCCCGCACGCTGCGGCTGCCGCACGGCGCGGCGTGGTTCCGTCTGAGCCACCGCGGCGGTCGCCTGCGGCTCGAGGCGAAGCTCGAGAGCCTGGCCGACCTGTCCACCCTGGTCTCGCGCGCCCGCCGGCTGTTCGACCTGGACGCCGACCCGCTCGCGATCGACGAGGCGCTCCGGCACCATCCGGAGCTCGCGCCGCACGTGGCGGACAGCCCGGGCATCCGGCTCCCGGGCACGGCCGATCCGCACGAGCTGCTCATCCGCGCCATGGTCGGCCAGCAGATCTCCGTGGCGGCGGCCCGCACCCACCTCACGCGCCTCGCGGAGGCGCTGGGCGAGCGCATCGAGCTGGCGGGCGAGCAGCGCCTGCTGTTCCCCACCATGGCCGCCATCGCCGAGCGGGGTCCCGAGGTGCTGCGCGGCCCGGCCGCGCGCATCCGGGCCATCACCGGGGCGGCCGCGGCGCTGGCCTCGGGCGACCTCGCGCTGACCACCGGCGACGACGCTGTCGCGCAGCGCGCCGCCCTCATGGCCCTGCCGGGCGTCGGCGCCTGGACCGCGGACTACGTCCGCATGCGCGTGACGGGCGACCCCGACGTCGTCCTCACGGGCGACGTCGCGCTGCGCGCGGGTGCCGCGCGGGCGGGCATCCCCGCGGAGCCGCGCGCGCTCGCCGCGTGGGCCGCCCGCACGGCCCCGTGGCGCTCGTACCTGTCCATGCACCTGTGGCGCCTCGCCGCCGGCCCCGCCGGATCCGCGCCGACCACCCCGCTGAGACTGGTCCCGGGCGTCGAGACTGGCGCCGGGAGCACCAGTCTCGACCCCCAAGACCAGTCAAAGCCGCTCAAGCCCGCGGAGGAGGCATCATGACCGCCACCATCCAGACCCTCGAGACCGCCGACGGCGCATTCACGCTCGTCGTCGACGCGGACGGCGCCGTGCTCGCCTCGGGCTGGACCGCCGACCCCGACGCGATGCTCGCCCGCATCCACCCGGCGCTGCGCCCCGCGGACGTCCGCGACGGCGAGACCGGCGCCGCCGACGCCGTACGCGCGTACTACGCGGGCGACCTCGCGGCGATCGACGCCGTGACGGTGCGCCAGCGCGGCACCGAGCTGCAGGCGGCCGGATGGTCGGCCCTGCGGCGGATCGCGCCGGGCGCGCCCCTGACGTACACGGAGTTCGCGGCGGCGCTCGGATCGCCCCGCGCGGTGCGGGCTGCGGCCTCGATCTGCGCGCACAACGCTCCCGCGCTGTTCGTGCCGTGCCACCGCGTGCTGCGCGGCGACGGGACGCTCGGCGGGTTCGCGTGGGGCCTCGACGTGAAGCGGGCCCTGCTCGCGCGCGAGGCGGGGGAGTAGGGGCCGCGGGGCGGTTCCTGGGTTTCGACTCGGTCGCTGGCGCTCCCTCGCTCAACCACCACGGGGATGGTGCGCGACGGAGCCGGTGCTCCCACACAGCGGTAGCGTCGAGAGGGGCGACGCGCCGCCTCATATCGCCATTGCGGCGCGCGCTCGAAGCTCAATAGGCTGGAAGGCTCCGCTGATCCGGCCTTTCTCTGACTCCCACGAGGAACATGTCCAGTCCTTCCCCGCGCCCGTCCGCGCCCCGTCTGTCCACGGCACGGGCGCTGCTCCGCCTGCTCGAGTTCGCCCGTCCCGTGCTGCCGCGCCTCGCGCTCGGCGCGGTGACCGCGCTCGGCGCGGCGCTCATGGCCCTGATGATCCCGATCGCCCTCGAGTGGGTGGTCGGCGGCCCCATCGCCTCCGGCGAGACCACGGCGGTCGTATGGGGCGCGCTCGCCGTGCTCGGGCTGGGCCTCGCCGAGGCGCTCATGGTCTACCTGCGCCGCTGGCTCGTCGTCGCCCCGGCCACGTACGTCGAGTACGACCTGCGTCGCACGTTCTACGCACGCCTGCAGCACCTCCCCGTCGCGTTCCACGACCGGTGGCAGTCGGGTCAGCTGCTCAGCCGCATGATGCAGGACATCGGCCTCATCCGCCGCTGGCTCGCGTTCGGCCTCATCCTGCTCGTGGTCAACGTGCTCACGGTCGTCATCGGCGCCGTGCTGCTGTTCCAGTGGCACTGGGCGCTCGCCGCCGTGTTCGTCGCCTCGGGCATCCCGATGTGGATCCAGGGCTTCCTGTTCGAGCGCGAGTACGGCACGCTCACGCGCCTCAGCCAGGACCAGCAGGGTGACCTCGCCACGAGCGTCGAGGAGAGCGTGCACGGCATCCGCGTGCTCAAGGCCTTCGGGCGCGGCCCGCACGCGCTGCGCCGCTTCACGCGCCAGGCCCAGACGCTGCGCGACACCGAGATGCGCAAGGCCGGCGCGATCGCGCGCATCGAGTTCTGGCTCGTGTTCATGCAGGAGTTCGCGTTCGCGGTCAGCCTCATCATGGGCATCTGGCTCGCATCGCTCGGGCGGATCGGCGTGGACCAGCTGTTCGCGTACTTCGCGATGGTGACCATCCTGCGCTGGCCGATCGAGTCGATCGGGTTCCTGTTCGCGTTCATGATGGACGCCCGCACGGCCACCGACCGCATCTTCGAGGTGTTCGACGCGCAGAACACGATCACCGACCCGGAGCGCCCGGTCGAGATCGCCGAGCCGCGCGGCGCGCTGGCGTTCGAGGGCGTGCACTTCCGCTACCAGGACGCCGGATCGGCCGAGCCGGACCTGCTGAACGGCATCGACCTCGAGGTGCGCCCGGGCGAGACCATGGCGCTCGTCGGGCTGACCGGATCGGGCAAGACCACGCTCACGACGCTGCCCACGCGTCTGTACGACGTCACGGGCGGCCGCGTCACGATCGACGGCGTCGACGTGCGCGACCTGCGCCTGGTCGACCTGCGGCGGATCATCGCGACCGCGTTCGAGGACGCGACGCTCTTCTCCGCCTCGGTGCGCGACAACGTCCTGCTCGGACGCGACGACCTCGACCCACGCTCGCCGGAGGCGGACCGTGTGCTGCGCGAGGCGCTGGACGTCGCGCAGGCCGCGTTCGTCGACGACCTGCCCGACGGTGCGGACACGCTGATCGGCGAGGAGGGCCTGTCGCTCTCGGGCGGACAGCGCCAGCGCCTGGCCCTGGCCCGCGCGGTCGCCGCGCGCCCCGCGGTGATCGTGATGGATGACCCGCTGTCGGCGCTCGACGTGGACACCGAGGAGCGCGTGCAGGCCGAGCTGCGCCGCGTGCTCGCCGGCACCACGGCGCTGATCGTGGCGCACCGGCCGTCGACGGTCGCGCTCGCGGACCGCGTCGCGCTGCTCGAGGGCGGCCGGATCACGGCCGTCGGCACGCACGCCGAGCTGATGGCCCGGTCGGCGCACTACCGCTCCGTGATCTCGAGCTTCGAGCGCGAGGTGGAGCAGGAGGAGGCGTGGCGCAACGACAGGTCTCCCTTCGACGATCCAGGCTCTACCGCCGAGCTCGACGTGATCGCGGGCGAGAAGGACGAGGAGGCCGCGCGATGAGCAGCACCGTGCAGGGAACCGCGGGCGAGGACCGCTCCGACTACACGCGCGAGGAGAGCCGGGCGATCCGCCGCCGCTCGCTGCGCCTGCTGATGTCGCTGCTCGCGCCGCTCAAGGCCCAGGTCATCCTGGTCGCGGTCGTGGTCGTGGCGCAGACCGGCGTGCGCGTGCTCGGCCCGGCGCTGCTCGGCATCGGGCTGAACACGGCGCTGCCCGCCGTGATCGAGCGGGCCGACTGGGGCCCGGCGTGGCTCGTGGGCGGCGCGTACGTCGCGACCGCGATCGGCGGCGCCCTGCTGCTGGCCTGGTACGACATCCTCGCGGCGCGCGTGACCCAGAACGTGCTGCTCGACCTGCGCACGCGGGTGTTCCGCCACACGCAGCTGCTGAGCCTCGAGTTCCACGAGTCGTACACGTCGGGCCGGATCATCTCGCGCCAGACCAGCGACCTCGACACGATCCGCGAGCTGCTCAACGGCGGCCTCACCCAGCTCGTCAACGGCGCGCTCTACGGCGCGTTCACGTTCATCGCGCTGATGATCGTCGATTGGCAGTCGGGCCTCGTGCTGGTCGCCGCGGGTGTGCCGCTCGCGATCCTGATGCGCTGGTTCTACCTGTCGTCGCAGCGCACATACCGGGTCTCGCGCGTGGTGAGCGCCAAGGTGATCGTGAAGTTCGTGGAGACCATGACGGGCATCCGCGCGGGCAAGGCGTTCCGCACCGAGCCGCGCAACGAGAAGCAGTTCGGCGACCTGGCGCTCGAGTACCGTGACGTCAACATGCGCTCGATCCGCCTGTTCGGGGTGTTCGAGCCCAGCCTGATGTCGATTTCGGCCTTCTCGATCGGCCTCGTGGTGCTGTGGGGCGGCATCCGGATCACGTGGGGCGAGTTCTCCGTGGGCCTGCTGCTGGCGTCGGTGCTGTACGTGCGCAACTTCTTCAGCCCGCTGCAGGAGGTGGCCATGTTCCTGAACTCGTTCCAGGCGGCCTCCGCGGCGCTCGAGAAGGTGTCGGGCGTGCTCGAGGAGGAGCCCACCGTGCCGGATCCGACCGCGCCGGTGGAGCTGCCGGAGGCGCGGGGCCACGTGCGCTTCGAGGACGTCACGTTCGCGTACGGGACGGGCCGGATCGTCCTGCCGGAGTTCTCGCTCGACATCCCGGCCGGGCAGACGGTGGCGCTCGTCGGAACGACCGGCGCGGGCAAGTCGACGCTCGCCAAGCTCGTGTCGCGGTTCTACGACCCGAGCGTGGGCCGCGTGACGCTGGACGGCGTCGACCTGCGCGATCTGCACCCGCGCGACCTGCGCCGCGCGATCGTCATGGTCACGCAGGAGGCGTACGTGTTCAGCGGCACGGTTGCGGACAACATCGCGCTCGGGCGGCCGGATGCGACGTTCGACGAGATCGTGGAGGCCGCCAAGGCGGTCGGCGCGGACGCGTTCATCCAGGGCCTGCCGGACGGGTACCACACCGACGTCAACAAGCGCGGCGGCCGGGTCTCGGCGGGGCAGCGCCAGCTGATCTCGTTCGCGCGCGCGTTCCTGGCCGACCCGGCGGTGCTGATCCTGGACGAGGCCACGGCGTCGCTGGACATCCCGTCGGAGCGGGCGATCCAGGATGCGCTGCAGACGCTGCTCGCGGACCGCACGGCGATCATCATCGCGCACCGCCTCTCGACGGTCGCGATCGCCGACCGCGTGCTCGTGATGGAGCACGGCCGCGTGTTCGAGGACGACGCCCCGGACGCACTGATCGCGGGCGACGGCAAGTTCGCGCAGCTCCACGCCGCCTGGCGCGAGAGCCTGGTGTAGCGGGCGGACGGAGCGGCTTCGACTCGCTCCGCTCGCACAGCCCGTTTCGTCTCCGCTTCGCTCCGCTCAACGACCGGGGATCCCTCCTGCGGTCGTTGAGCGGAGCGACGAAGGAGCGGAGTCGAAACGTGACTGAGCGTCCCCGGCCGGCCGGGAGCTTCGGCGCCGTTTCGACTCCTCGCTGGCGCTCGTCGCTCAACGACCACGGGTGGCGTGCGTTTCGTCTCCGGCGCTGGCGCGCCTCCGCTCAACGACCGGGGATCCCTCCTGCGGTCGTTGAGCGGAGCGACGAAGGAGCGGAGTCGAAACGTGACTGAGCGTCCCCGGTCGGCTGGGTCGGTTCGGCGCCGTTTCGACTCCTCGCTGGCGCTCGTCGCTCAACGACCACGGGTGGCGTGCGTTTCGTCTCCGGCGCTGGCGCGCCTCCGCTCAACGACCGGGGATCCCTCCTGCGGTCGTTGAGCGGAGCGACGAAGGAGCGGAGTCGAAACGTGACTGAGCGTCCCCGGTCGGCTGGGTCGGCTCAGCGCCGTTTCGACTCCTCGCTGGCGCTCGTCGCTCAACGACCACACCCAGATCCCACATCTACCGTCGTGCGACCGCTTCTGAAAAAGAGGATGGCGACGGGGTCTCGATGGGGGAGGGGGATTCGAGACCCCGCCGCCGGCATGATTCAGCGCAGACGTCTTTAGCGGCGCCGACGATTCAGTCGAAAAGCGTGTGTTCCCCCGTGGCAGGCGCGTCGATCAGACGCGGATCTCGGCCACCACCTCACCGTACTCCGTCTCACCCACGGGGGTGAAGCCGACACGGTGGAAGAACGCCTCGGGTCCGCCCTCACCGGCCTCGTACATGACCGTGATGTGGTCGAGGCCGCGGCGGCGGACCTCGTCGACCAGCGCCTCGACCAGGAAGCGGCCGATGCCGCGTCCCTGGTCGTCGGCGTCGACGTTGATGCGCAGCAGCACCGACTTGAAGTGCTCGTGCGGTGCGTCCTCGTCGAAGCTGGCGCTGATGAAGCCGACGACCTCGTCGCCGTCGACGGCCACGCGCTGCCACGCCTTGGCGGGGTCGATCACCGTGGCGGCGATGCTGTACGAGATCGGGGCGAGGAACTCCTCCTGGCCGGGCTTCAGCGACATGGTGTTGACCGCGACGATCGTCGCGGGCGAGAGCTCGACCAGGTTCAGCGTCATATCGTCAGGCTAACCCTTCGGGTGGGCACGTGCATCCGGGGACTCCCGGATGACGATCCGCTCAGTCGTGCACCCACACCTCGGTGCCGGTCTGCGCGAAGTAGTACATGTGCTCGGCGGCCGCGCGGGTCATGTTGACGCAGCCGTGGCTCATGCGGGCGCCGGCGCCGAAGTTGTTGTGCCAGTAGGTGCCGTGGAAGCCCTGGTCGCCGTTGAAGTAGGTGACGTGAGGGACGTCCGCGGTGCAGTAGCCGAACTTGCCGCCCTCCTTGACGGTGCCGTCCGGGTTGCAGGAGCCCATGTCCTGGCTGGTCAGCTGGCCGTAGACCGTGAAGTGGCCGGTCTGCGTCTCGGTCTGGATGCCGTCGTGCACGCCGCCGCGGCCGATCGCGACCGCGTACGAGGCCACCAGCTTCTCGTTCTCGTACATGTAGGTCATGCCGGCGCTCTTGTCGACCTCGACGCGGCGGAACAGCTCCTGGGTCTGGAACTTCACCACCTCGCCCTCGAGCTCGAAGCGCAGGTCGCCGCCCTTGAGCGAGTCCGCGATCTGGCCCGAGACGCCGTCGGTCGACGTGATGCCGAAGCCGTCCTGGCCCTCCTGGATCACGCGCAGGTGCTCGCCCGCCGAGTTGGTGACGACCTTCTCGTCGACGACGTCCTGGTTGACCTGCTCGGGCAGGTTCTTGATGGCCTCGTCGATCGCGGCGACGTCGGGCGTGACGACGAAGTCTCCCGTCGTCGGGTCGGCCTGGATGTCCATCCAGCCGGCGATCGTGCGCAGCGGCACGCCGTGCGCGCGCTCGTCCTGCAGGTAGAAGCCGGCCGTGTCGGCCTGCTCGTTGAGCTTCGCGGCGAAGGCCTCGGCCTCCTCGGTCGTGGCGGCGGCCTCGACCTCGGTCTGCTGCGGCTCGATGGTCGTGGTGCCGGCGGCGATCGCGTCGGTGGCGCTCGCGGCGATCGCCTCGACGTCGATGCCCTGGCCGGGCTCCGAGGGCGTGACGGTGAAGCGGCCGCTCTCCTCGTCGAGCACGACCTGCGCGTTGACGGAGTCGGTGTACATCGCGGGCAGCGCCTCGCGCAGCGCGACGGCGGCCTGCTCGGCGTCGATCGTGACGGCCGCGGCGGTCTCGCCGGTGCCCCACGCGCCGAGGTTCCAGGCGGGGTAGGTGTCGAACGTCTCGGATGCGAGCGCCTGGGCGTCGATCGACAGGCCCAGCTCCTCGCCCGTGAGGGTGGCGTCGCCGACCGTGAACTCGGTCGAGGCGAGCTCGGCGCTGATCGCCTCGGCGGCCGCGCCGGGCGTCATGCCGCCGACGGGCACGCCCGCGGCGGTCACGCCGGGCGCGATCAGGACGAGCGAGGCGGCGACAGCGCCCGCGGCGACGACGCCGGTCGGGATGCCGAGGCCCAGCCAGAGACCCAGCCGACGCTTCTTCTGCGGCTCGGCCGGCGCCCATTCGACGCGCGGCTGCTCCGCGATCACGGCGGTGGCGGCGGCATCGCCGCCGTCGTCGGTGGTGCCCTCCGGCCTGGTCGCCACGTCCGTCACGATTAACCCCCTGGTTGGCTCGAGAAGCCGAGTCGGCAGAATGAGCCGTCATATCAGGGTACGGTCGCCCGACGCGCCCGGGCGGCGGGATTCGTTACGAAGTCACTACGATGCGCTGGGCATCCGCCGACCCGGGCCCGGTCAGCGGGCCCGCCCGAGGCTCAGCGCCAGTCGATCTCGGGGCTGCGGTGGAACGCGATCGCCGCCTCGGCCCATGCCGGTCCGAGGCCCGCGACACGCTCGCGGAACGACTCCCATGTGCGCTGCTCGGTGCCGGCGGGGGCAGACCATCCGGCCTCGGCCGCCGAGCCCACGCGCGGGAACATCAGGGTGTCGATGTCCGCGAGGTCCGCGACGGTCTCGCTCCACAGGCATGCTTCGACGCCCAGGATCGCCGACTCCGGCACATCCGGGATCACGGCCGCCGGGTCCCACGCGTAGGAGCGCTCGACGCTCGTCGGCCCGTCCGCCCAGACGAGGCCGATCGGCGTCTCGGCGTCGTACTTCATATCGAGGTAGATGGCGTCGGCGGGCGACAGGATGAGCCGGCCGCCGCGCTCGACGAACGCGCGGGCGCGCTCGGCCTGTTCGTCGCCCGGGCTGCGGAAGCCCCAGTACTGCGCGACGGAGCCGCGCGGCAGGTCGGCGGCGCTCGCCTCGTGCCACGCGATCGGGGTCTTGCCGTTCTCGGCGATGATGCCCGCCGCGAGCTCCGCGACCGCGCCGAAGTCGGCGGGGTCGGTGCCGAGCGCCTCGTCGCCGCCGAAGTGCAGATACGGGCCCGGGGTCATGGCCGCCATCTCGCCGAGCACGTCGCGCAGGAGATCCTCCAGGCCCTCGGCGTCGCGCCGCAGGGACGAGAACCCCACCGCGGCGCCCGTGTAGGGCGTGCCGTTCGCGGGCAGCCCGCCGCCGAACTCCTCCGCCACCCGACGCACCTCGTCCGTGATCACCGGCTCGGCCACGAGCTCCGGGTGACTGAGGCCGACGGCGTGCGTGTGGCCGGGCAGGTCGAACTCGGGCACCACGATCATGTGGCGGGTGGCGGCGTAGTCGACGATGCGCCGCCAGTCCTCGAGCGTGTAGGAGCCGCCGGGGCCGCCGCCCAGCTCGCTGCCCGAGCCGTGCTCGGCGAGCTCGGGATGCGAGCGCAGCTGCAGCCGCCAGCCCTGGTCGTCGGTGAGGTGCAGGTGCAGGGCGTTGAGCTTGAGCGACGCGGCGCGGTCGATCACGGCCTCGACCGTCTCGACCGGATGGAAGTGCCGCACGAGGTCGAGCATCAGCCCGCGGTAGGCGAACCGCGGGGCGTCGCGGATCTCGACCGCCGGCAGCAGCGGGCCCTGCTCGTCGAACTCGATCAGCTGCGCGAGGGTCTGCCGCGCGTAGAACGCGCCCGCCTGGGTGGAGGTCTCGACGCGCACGCCGTTCGCGCTCACGAGCAGCAGGTACCCCTCGAACCCGTGGCCCTCGGCGAACGTGAGCTCCGCCCGATCCGCCATCCGGTCGGCGATCTCGCGCCGTGACCCCGGCGCGGTCCGCAGCGGCGGTCCCTGGACAACGGTGACGGATGCGGGCCACGGCAGCAGTGCGAGAGGCATGTGCGCGACGCTAACACCGGCGCGCGAGGCGCAGCAGGGGGTTGCGCCGCGGCTTTCGTTCGATCATCCGGACGGGCGTGAACGGGACACGCGTGCGCCTCCGCCCTGGGATCGGGGCGTGCGCGCCGGGCGCTCGGCTCGCGTCATCCCCACCCGAAAGAGGCGTGCTGCATGGCTGAGATCGTCATCGTCCCGAACAAGACCGCCGCCGGAGAGCTCGTCGCCGACGAGATCGCGAAGCTCATCGCGCGCCGCCCCGACGCCGTGCTCGGCCTGGCCACCGGATCGACGCCGCTCCCGGTCTACGAGGCCCTGCGCCCGCGCCTCGAGGGCGTGGACCTGTCGCAGGTGCGCGGCTTCGCCCTGGACGAGTACGTCGGCATCGACCCGGCGCACCCCGAGAGCTACCGCTCGGTCATCACGCGCGAGGTCGTCGAGCCCCTCGGCCTGGCCCCGCCCGCGTCCGCGTGCCGGACGGCTCGCTCGAGGGCATCGAGCACCACGGTGAGGACTACGAGGCCGCGATCGCGGAGGCCGGCGGCGTCGACCTGCAGATCCTCGGCATCGGCACCGACGGCCACATCGGCTTCAACGAGCCCGGCTCGTCGTTCGCGTCGCGCACGCGCGTCAAGACCCTGACGCAGCAGACCCGCGAGGACAACGCCCGCTTCTTCGACTCGATCGACGACGTGCCGATGCACTGCATCACGCAGGGCCTCGGCACCATCCTCGAGGCGCGCCACCTCGTGCTGCTCGCGTTCGGCGAGGGCAAGGCCGAGGCCGTCGCCGGCGCGGTCGAGGGCCCGGTCACGGCGTCGCTGCCCGGCTCGGCGATCCAGCTGCACCCGCACGTCACGGTCGTGGTCGACGAGGCCGCCGCCTCGCGCCTCGCCCACGCCGACTACTACCGCTACACCTACGCCAACAAGCCCGCCTGGCAGGGCCTGTAAGCCGTTTCGTCTCCGCTTCGCTCCGCTCAACGACCGGACGTCACCCCCCCCGGTCGTTGAGCGGAGCGAGCGCCAGCGAGCGGAGACGAAACGGGTTGAGCGAGCGAAGCGAGTCGAAGCCCGCCCCGTGGTGGTTGAGCGAGCGAAGCGAGTCGAAACCCGCTGAGCCTCCCCGCGGCGCACACCCTCGCGGGACGGTCCGGGCGGTTTCGACTCCTCGCTGGCGCTCGTCGCTCAACCACCACAGGGGGGGCGACCCCCTCAGCGCTCCTCGAACACCTTCCCGGGGTTGAGGATCCCCTGCGGGTCGAAGACGCGGGCGATGTCGCGCTGCAGGCGCCACTGGTCGTCGCCCAGCTCGTCCGCGAGCCAGCGGCGCTTGAGCAGGCCGATGCCGTGCTCGCCCGTGAGCGTGCCGCCCAGGCGGATGGCCGCGCGGAACAGGTCGTCGGCCGCGTCCCAGATGAGCTGAGGCACGTCCTCGCCCTGGAACACGAAGTTCGGGTGCAGGTTGCCGTCGCCCGCGTGCGCGACGGTCGGGATGGCGACGCCGTGCTCGCGCTCGACGCGCGCGATCTCGTCGAACATCGCGGCCATCTGCGACCGCGGCACCGAGACGTCCTCGATCAGGGCGTTGCCGAGCGACTCCATGGCCGGGTGCATGGCGCGGCGGATGGCGAGCAGGCGCTCGCCCTCGGCGCGGTCGTGCGTCAGCGCCACGGTGCCGCCGGACGCGCGCAGCACCTCGGCGATCGCGTCCGCCTCGGCCGCCGCGGCGGGCCCGTCGGTCTGGATGGTCAGCTGCGAGGCGCCGGGCGTCGGGGCCGGCAGCGCGAGCAGGCGGTGGACGGCCGCGAGGCTCGTGGCATCCATCAGCTCCATGATCGACGGCTGGATGCCCGAGGCCGTGACGGCCGACGACGCGGCCGCGGCCGCGCGGACGGTCGGGAACGTCGCCGCGATCGTGCACACCGTGCCGGGCACGAGGCGCCGCAGCTTCAGGGTCGCGCCGACGATCACGCCGAGCGTGCCCTCGGAGCCGATCATGAGCGACGTGAGATCGAGGCCGGTGACGCCCTTGACGCTGCGGTGGCCCATCCGGATGAGGCGCCCGTCGGCGAGCACGACGTCGACGCCGAGCACCGCGTCGCGCACGACGCCGTATTTGGCGCACAGCAGGCCGCCGGCGCCCGTGGCGATGTTGCCGCCCACGGTCGAGATGTCGCGGCTGGCCGGGTCGGGCGCCCACCACAGGCCGTGCTGCGCGAGGTGCGCGTTGAGCTCGGCGTTGAGGATGCCCGGCTCGACCACGGCGAGCAGGTCGTCGGGGGAGACCTCGAGGATGCGCGTCATCCGGCGCACCGAGAGCGCGATCTCGCCGCCGCCGGCGTTGGCGGCGCCCGCGAGCCCGGTGCCCGCGCCGCGCGTCACGACCGGCGTGCCCGTGGCGCTCGCGATGCGCAGGGTCGCCTGCACGTGCGCGACCGACTCGGCGTGCACGACCGCGATCGGGGGAGCCGCCGCGCGGTGCCCCGACTTGTCGGCGCGCGCGTCGTCGAGCGCGGCGGGGGAGGTGTCGACGAGGGATCCGAGCTCGGCGCGCAGCAGCTCGAGGACGTCGGCCACGGCTTACGCGGCCAGCTCGCGGCGGCCGTGCAGCACGCCGATCACGACGCTGGCCACGCCGATGCCGAGGCCCAGCCAGGGCTGACCCAGCGCCCACCAGGCGAGCGTGGCCGACAGGAACACCAGCAGCTCGACCAGCGCCCGGATGAACGGGTGCACCGAGAACACGGCCTTGGGCGAGACGAACAGGGCCCACACCAGGATGGCGAGGGCGGGCGCGCCGAGGCCGAAGACGATGTTCCACGGGAAGTCCCACGCCGCGAAGCCCCACACCGCGAGGCTCGCGATCGCCACCAGCTCCGACGCGAATCGCAGGATGTCGAGCACGGTGATGCGGGGCGGCCGCACGCCGGCCGTCGCCTCGGAAGCGTTGTGGGACATGGGTTCCAGTCTAGGCGCGGGGCTTCAAGGCGTTTCGTCTCCGCTTCGCTCCGCTCAACGACCCGCGCATGTCCCCCGGTCGTTGAGCGGAGGCGACGAAGGAGCCGGAGACGAAACGCCCGCGCTCAGTCCGCCGAGCGCGAGAACGGCTCGTCCGAGTCCGGCAGCTCCGACTGCGCGTACGAGCCGGCGTCCGCCGACTGGCCGTCGGCCGACTCCTGCGGCAGGCCGAACGACTGCTCCGCGTCCTCGTCCGACGAGTCCTCCACGAAGGCCTCCTCCGAGGCCTCGTCGGCGAGGCGGTCGTCGGTGCGCTCGACGCCGTAGCCCTCGCGCGCGGTTTGCGGCGACTCGCTGTCGGGCGGTCCCCACTGCTCGGCCTCGTCCTGCCGGCCGCGGTACTGCTCGTCCGGTCGCTCGACGCCGTACCCCTCGCGCGGGGTGTCCGCGTCCTGGTCGGGAGTGCTCATGTCTTCCCCTTCGTGTTCGCCCCGGGTTCCGCCCGGGATCCGGCGGGGCATGGCGCCCCGAGCGAGGGCACCGACGGACGGGGAGAAGGAAGCGCCGTTTCGATCCCCGCCCGCCGGGCCGGTCTCACAGGCTGCTGCTCGTGCCGGGCTCGCCCTCGTCGACGTCGGTCGGGGCGCTGCCCGACACGATCTGGCGCGAGAGCTGCTCGATCTGCTCGACGTCGGCGCTGATGCCCGCCTGCGTCAGCCGCTCCTCCAGCACGTGCTGCACCTCCGACTCCGCGAGGCGGTCGGTGCCGAGGTCGCCCTGCATCTGCACGACGATGCCCTGCACCTGCTGCGCGATCGTGGCGTCGTTGAGGTCCTGCCGCGTGCCGGTCTGCAGCCCGCTGCCGCCCGGGCCGACGGCATCCGGAACGCCCGCGATGCTCGGATCGGCCGAGCCGTGCTGGGTCGGGGCGTCCTCGACGGCCTGCGGGTCGGAGCCGGGCTCCGCCGCGGCATTGGCGCCCGACGGCTCGTAGCCCGACGGAGCGGCCTCGCCGCCGCCCGACGCCGCGTCGCTACCCGAGGCCGGGCCGACGCCCGCGATGTCGTTCTGGCTCGAGCGCTCGACGTCGGGGCTCGAGGTGCCCTCGACGCTCACGCTGTCGACCGCGCCCGAGTCGGCGCCCTCGCGCCCGGCGGGAACCGTGCCCGCGCCGCCGCCGCCCGTATCCTGCTCGGTCTCGGGAGCGTCCGGCGTCCATCCGTCGGTCGCGTGCGAGGGGTCCATGCCCTGCTCGAGGCTGCTGCCGCCGGTCGCATCCGGGGCGGCGAGCTCATCCGGATCCGGGCGGAAGTCGTCGGCGGGGTACGGCGTGGTGTCGACGTTGTCGCCCTCGTAGACCACGTCATCCGGGCCCGGCGCGAGGCCCGCATCGCGGTCGGGCGAGGTCGTGAGCACGGGGCCGCCGAGGGCCTGGTCCTCGTTGATGATCGAGGCACCGATCTGGTCCGAGCGCTCGGGCCCGTCCTCGGGGGTGAGATCGCCCTGGCCCTCCTCGCCGAGCTCCGCGTCGAGGGGGTCGGTGCCCTGGGTGTCGGGCTGGTCGTCGTACGTGCTCATGTCCGCCTCCTGCTCGTGGATGGGATGGGTACGAGCCCATCGTCCGCCGCAGTCGGCGTGCACTGAACGGGGTTGACGCGGGCGCGGGAAGGCCCTAGGCGCGGGTCCGCACGCCGTCGGGCGATCCCCGCGGCCGGCCCGGTCCCGGCGCCGGACGCCCGGGGTCACAGGCGCCGGCTGGCGCCCGGCTCCCCGTGCTCGACGTCGGTCGGCGCGGCCTCCGACGTGATCTGCCCCACCAGCCGCTGGATCTCGTCGTCGTCCGCCTCGATGTCGGCCTGCGCGAGGCGCTCCTCGAGCACGTACTGCACGGCCTCCGGCGCGAGCCGGCGGGTGGCGAGGTCGGCCTCCATCTGCACGATCAGGCCCTGCACGCGCTGCGACGGGGTGGCGAGGTTGAGGTCCTCGCGCACGGCGCCGACGTGCGGGTGGATGACGTTGTGCACGTCCGCGGGCCCGTCGAGGTGGCCCGAGCGGCCGGCGGCGCGCGCGTCGGCGCCGGGGATGTACTCCTCGACGATCCGGCCGCTCTCGCCGATGCCGCTCGGCACCCAGTGGCCCGGGGCGTGCCGGGTGTCGGGCTCATCCACCTCGGCGGGGCGGTACTCCTCCGCGGAGTGCGGCATCGTGCCCATGTTCTCGCCGATGTACATCACGTCGTCGGGCCCCGGGTTGTGTCCCACGGGCGGCACCGGCGGGATCCCCGGCGGCAGGCCCGCCGCGGCCAGCCCGGCCTGCGTCTCGATCATGACCTCGTCGGGGTCGTCCCCGAAGCGGTGCGGTCGCCGTGCGTCCTTCTCCTCCGTGCTCATGTCCGCCTCCTTGTCGTGGTGGGGATGTGATGAGCTCTGCCTTCAGTGTCCGCCTTCCGGGTCGTGGATGGAACGGCCCGGCTGACCCCGGGTGTCCGCCGACGGCACGATCGTGTCGAGGTGGAACTCGCCGCCCTCGGTCCCGGTGGGCGTCCAGCGCCAGTGCGGTCCCTCGCGCGGGTCGTCGTCGACCCACTCGCCGGGCCGGAACGCGTCGGCGGGGACGGGCAGGCCCCAATGTCGGGAGGAGCCGTAGTCCACGTCATCCGGGCCCGGCAGGTGGCGCTGGATGCGCTCGGGCGAGGTGAAGTAGTGGTCGTTGCGAGGGTCGTCCGAGGTGCTCATGTCCGCCTCCTGATGCGGAAGGGTCGGTTGGTCACCATCGTCCGCCCATTCGGGGGCGCCCAAAAGGGGGTCGACCCTCGTTCAGCGAGCATCCGAATCGATGAATCGCGGCAGGACACGCCGCAATGTCCGGGATTCGTGTTAACGTCGAAGGACGACGAGCCGGTTACCGGAGCGTTGTCCGCCGAAGGCCCCGCATCGCGGGGCTTTCGTGCTTCTACGGATCCCACCGTGAGGCGTGTCGGCAGATCGGCTGCAGGAGCTTCCAGAGGCGTTCCACCTCGCGTGCCGTCCGCGGATGCGTCTCGGTGTGAGCGTCCAGGCGTCGGTATAGGTAGACCGCCAGATCGGCGAGCTGGATGCCTGGAGACTCCGCTGAGGACCCGAACACGATCGGCATCTGGATCTGCGCAAGCCGACTCGAGCGCGATCCACCCGTCCCGTTCTGCTGGTACCAGGCGGCGCGCGCGATGTGATCCGCCTGATCCTGGATCTCGTCGGCGATCACGGTCACGACATCGCCACGCGAGCGCGCGAGGTCGTCGATTCGCTCGAGAAGGTGACGCAACGTCAGCTCGTGCGGGCGCTGCGGATACCGGTAACGCGCGTGCAGCCGGGGGATATCGACCCCTCGGATGATCAACGTCGCTGGCAGTCGGGCCATGCGGGTCAGGACGTCGCGGTAGATCGCGAGCGCGGCGCGGGTCTTGCCGCGCACTGGTTCCCATCCGCTGCGTCCGGTCATCAGCGCGTGAGCGTGGAACTCGATCTGGGCCTCGTCGACGCCGAACGTCTTCGCATACGCTCGAGCTTCCGTGAGCGCGCGGCTGACCGTGCCGAGGTGCTCTTCCTTCACGACGACGGCCGCCACGTAGTACCGGTCCGCAGTGTAGGACTCGTCGATGAAGGCGTAGAGCACGGGATGACCCTACGCGTGGCCACCGACGCCTGGACCCTCTACCGGGCGTGACGCCGCGTGTCAACCGGTGGAAGTCGGTGCACTTGTTTCGCACACTAAATGCGGAGGTGGTGACTCACAATGGACAACTATCGCCAACTCGAGCTCGTTCCCCTCGGTGAGGGGGCCTGGCGCGTGTGCGACCGCAGCGTGGCGTCGTGCGATGCAGCCAGTGTGATCGCGTACGTGGAGCAGATCCCGACGGACGACCACGAGCCGAGCTATGAGGCCGTGTGGGTGCAGGGCGCCCGCGGCACGACCAGGCACACCTCGATGCAGAGCGTGCTGCTCATGGCCGCCGACCTGCTCGCCGCGAGCGCGAGCCGCGCCGAGCGACCCAAGCCGATCGCGCACTTCCCGCCCGGCGGACGCCGCGGGGTCTCGCGCGCGGCCACCCAGCCGCCGCTCGCGGCCGCGGGAGCCGGATGACGGCACCCCAGTCCCTCTGGCGGCTGACGTCGCCGCCCATCCAGACTGACGCCCAGCCGCCCGCGAACACCGACGTGGTGATCGCGGGCGCCGGGCTGGCCGGACTCGCCACAGGCGCGCTGCTTGCACGACGCGGGCAGCGCGTCGCCGTGTTGGAGGGGCGCGACGTCGGCGCCGCCACCACCGGCAACACGACCGCGAAGCTCAGCCTGCTGCAGGGATCGGTGTACTCGCAGATCCAGTCGCACGCGGGGCTCGAGGCGCTGGAGGCGTACGTCGAGGCGAACCGCGCGGGGCAGGACTGGGTGCGCCGCGAGCTGTCCGGCGAGCACGACGCGATCCAGCAGGTCGACGCCGTCACCTACGCCACCACCTCCGAGGGCGAGCGGGCCGTCGACCAGGAGGCCGAGGCGATGGCCGCGGTCGGCGTGGACGTGGATGTGCTCGCGCAGGGCCAGGACGCCGGGCTGCCGTACCCCGTGACGCGCGCGCTGCGCATGCACGGCCAGTCGCAGATCCATCCGATGCGCCTGCTCGCCAAGCTCGCGGCCGAGATCCGCTCGCACGGCGGGACCATCGTGACCGGATGCCGCGTGCAGGGCGCCGAGGTCGAGGACGGGGGAGTGGTCGTCCAGACCACGGCCGGCGAGCTCGACGCCGAGACCCTCGTCGTCACCACGGGATCGCCCGTGATCGACCGCGCCGCGTTCTTCGCCCGGCTGGTCCCGTCGCGCTCGCTCGTGGCCGCGTACCGCGTGGTCGGCCCGCTGCCGCGCGGGGTGTTCCTGTCGCTGGACCCCGAGGGGCGGTCGCTGCGCACCGCGCGCGGCGAGGACGGCCGCGAGCTGCTCGTGGTCGGCGGCGGCGCGTTCATCACCGGGCGCGAGCGCGAGACCGACAGGCTGCTGCGCGAGCTCGACCACTGGACCGGCGACAACTTCGCCGGCGCGGTGCGTGTGACCTGGTGGGCGGCCCAGGACTACCGCACCGTGAGCCGCGTCCCGTTCGCGGGCGCGATGCCCGGCACCAACGGCCGCATCTACGCCGCCACCGGCTTCGACAAGTGGGGCATGACCAACGCCCCCGCCGCCGCGCTCACGATCGCCGGCGACATCCTGCGCGAGCCTGTGCCCTGGGCCGAGGCGCTGCGCTCGCCGCATCTGCGGCTTGTGGATGGGGTCGACTTCGTGGCGGCGCAGGCGTCGGTGGCCGCGTCGCTGGTCGGCGGGGTCGTGCGGACGGTGACCGGATCGGGGGACCTCGCCGAGGGCGAGGGGCATGTGGTGCGGGACGGGCGGCACCCCGTCGCGGAGGCGCGGATCGACGGGGTGGTGTGCCGCGTGTCGGGGGTGTGCACCCACATGGGCGGGATCCTCGAGTGGAACACGGCCGAGCGGTCGTGGGACTGCCCGCTGCATGGGTCGCGATTTAGCCCCGATGGCGACGTGCTGGAGGGGCCGGCGAGCGTGGGGTTGGAGCGGAAGTAGGGCGATCGTCTGATCGGAGCATCCAGACGCGACGAAGCGGAAGCCAGCTCGAGATGACGTCGGGAAGTTCTCCTAGTCGCGGAGCACGGCTTCGACGACATCGTTCGAATCCCGTACCTTCACACGGAAGCGCTGGTGCTTGACGGCGTCGCGTGCGTGTGGTGCATGTCGTTGCGTCACGGGTCACACGGTGCTAAGGGCTGACAAGCAGCTGAGCTCGAAACTCGATGCCGTCTTGAACAGATCTCGACGTTGTCGACGCGAATAGGCCGATCAACCGCTCACACAGGTCGACATCCTCTGAGGCCGAATCATCAGTGAGCGCGATAAGGCCCTCTTTGAGCCAGCGGTTCAACGTGAGATCCAGTAGCACATCGTTTGCGACGTGTACTAAATGGTCACATGCCGCGAGCACGCGCTGCGTCAGCTCGAACGAAGTGCGGATCTGGTATCGCGACCGTATTGCGCTATCTACACCCAGTGACGCCAGGGTGCTTGAGTCGACGTAACCGCGCCAGTGTGCAGCTGCATGGCGACAGGTGCATGCGCGCTCGAAGGCAGTGATCGCTGCTCGCAACTCCTCTTGACCCCTCAAGTCCAGCTTCAGGAAACGCTTCAGTTGCTTCTCGATCACACCACGAGAGCTAAAGAGCTCTCTCTCCACTAGTGCGAGCCCTACCATCCCCTCGGGGTAGGAAGTTGCCGCCCCGACGGTGATTTGTTCGTGCCGAAGGTTCTCGCGGACAAACGGACAAACCATTACCAGTTCACTGAGGACGTCCCGAAAGAATGCCTCGACGCTCGCGACAGCGGCCACAATGATCATTTCTCCCAGCACCTCTGGGTGCGGGTGCGACTGCATCTCGGAGCTCATCAGCGCGAGTGCCACGAGAGCGGTCTCGAACTGCTCAACTGGCGCGGGCGTGGAATCGCCGATTGGCACTACGCAGTCCGAAACCTGCATCGCATCGGGCTGCGTCTGCCGTGCCAAGCGCGGTGGCTCGATCCTCGTGGGATCACTCATAGACGAACTCTTCTGCTAGGAGCCGGATTCGAGACGCCCTTTGCGGGCCAATGTAGGGAATCTCCAGAAGCCTCTGGTTCTCCTCATCCACGATGATGTGCTTGATCTTTCTAAGGTCGCTGTGGTCGCGGACTCTCGACAGGATCGCTGCGCTCAACGGAAGGGCGTTTATATCGGTGTCGAGCAGCTCCTCGAAAACTGATGCCTGAGAAAGCTGCGCCCCGCAGTTCGCGCAGAACCGAGCCTCGGGATTCTCGCGCTGAACTCCGCAGTTCGCGCATTGCCCAAGGTCGAGACGACAACGGCTTTGGTAGTCGGAGCCAAGAAGGCTTGGAAGCGTCCGCCGCACGCGCGCCGCGTGCTGACGTGACGACAGTGCGGCTATTCCGCTCGCGATGCTCGGGTTTCGGCCGAGCCCGAGTGCAGTGTGACTTACCAACAGTCCGTAGTGCGGCACAAGCACTCGATACGAGCGCCCTCCTTGCGACACCGAGGTGCCTTGCTGTCGAACCACGCCGGCGTACTCGAGAAAACCGAAAATGCGTTGGACCTCGGAGGGGATAGGCTCTTCGATCCATATGCGATTCGCGCGCCCGTCGTGACCCGATGAAGCGCGGGTGTCATTGTATTTGCGTACGGCTTCGAGCGACTGTGCGACGAATTCGTTCCCGACAGCTACGAAGTTCCGATACCTCGGGAGCTTCGCTTCAAGTGAGGTGAATACCTTCATTGCGTTCTCAGCAGCGTCTTCGATGGCGCTGTCCGAGATCGCTTTTGTCGCCGAGAGACGGTTGGAATCAGTCTCCTCGCTGATCTGCGCCAGCATCAAGATGAGTGTTCGTGGAATACCGAAGCTGGCGAGCGCCAAGTATTCGAGGAGCCCGTCGCGACGATCGAGTTGCGCGAACTCCTCGGAGGTGAGGCGTTTTTGAGCGATCTCGCGCATCATGTCCACGTAGCCGGACTGGTCCGGCCGTAGCCAAACGTCAATCAGCTGCGCGTCGTGGCCGATATGAAAGCGCGGCGTATAGCTTGTTACGCCAGGGTACACAGCCGCCTTCGAGCTGACCCAACGTGAACGCAGGCTTGCGAAGATCTCAAAGAATTCGCGTTGCTGTTCGGCTGCAAACGCGTGCGCCGCGTCGTCGAGTAGCAGCACAACCCGTCGACGTCCCGCGATCGCCCCGGCTTCTGCGAGAAGTTGCAGCACCTGAGTCACATCGAAGGCGGTCTCCGCGGCTTCACTGACGCGCTGACGTTCGATCGCTGATACGAAGTCAGCCGCAGCGCGAAAGCGTTCGTCCTGGGCGTCCGGCACTTCGACGCTGAGTTCGTCCAGCGACATGCGCAGGCCGTGCACGATTTGCGCTAGGACCCACTGCCTGAAAAGAGGTAGGGCCCGAGCCGACTTGCGGAACTCTGGCTCGAGGGATATCGAGCGAGAGTAGTTCACGTACACGGGTAGGACGCGGTCACCGTCTAGCGCCTCGTAATAGGCGAACTTCAAGTATGTGCTCTTCCCGGATCCGCGTGGACCAATTAGGAGGCGCTGACCGCCCGACTCCAGCGCCCTCACGATCTCCTGCTCGCGCTCGCTCATAACCGTGAGCCGCGTGAGCTGCTCTTTGGTTAGGTCTTCTGCGCGAAAGTTGCCGCCTGAGAGCGGGGATTCGTCGGGCGCCAGCACCGATTCCGTCATGAGTAGGTGGCCTTCCTTGATGTCTCTATAACCATAGCTTCGTGGTTTGCCTGTTCGCCGCTGCGCCCGCTCCAAGATCGCCGAAGGCCACGCGGGAACCGGCGGTGATCTGGGTGTCGGAGTCTCCTGTCACGCCGCCACCTCATCGGCGAGCAGCGCGGCCTGCTGGATGACGAGTTCGATCGCCTGCTCGCGGCCGTCCGGCGGGTACTTGTAGCGGGCGAGGATGCGCTTGATCTGCGAGCGCATCTGAGCCTGGACGGACTCCTTGTTGCGCCAGTCGATCGTCACCGAGTTGCGGATCTTCATCACCAGCTCGCGGACGATCTTCTTGAGGGTCTCGTCGCCGAGTTCGAGCACGGCGGATTCGTTCTCGGCGACGGCGTCGTAGAACGCGACCTCGTCGACGCGGAGGCCGAGCTCCTCGGCACGCTTGGCGAGGTCGGTCTTGCCCTTCATCTCCTTGGCCATCTTCACCAACTCGGCGATAATCTCCGCGGTCGACAGCGTGCGGTTGGTGTACTTGGTGAGGGCGGCGTCGAGCATCTCGGAGAACTTCTTCGCCTGCACGATGTTCGAGCGGCGCAGCGAGCGGATCTCGTTGTTCAGCAACCGCCGCAACAGCGCCTGCTGCAGGTTCGGCTGCTCGGTGTGCTTCAGCGACTCGAGGAACTCATCCGACAGCAGCGACAGTTCCTGCGAGTTCATGCCCGCCCGGGCGTAGATGTCGACGACCTTGTCGGCCGCGACGGCCGCGTTCATGAGCTGCGTGAACGCCGTGTCGAGGTCCTGTGGGCGAACGCCGGGACGATCGTTCGGGTTCTGGAGTTTCATCACCGCGACCCGCACGGACGTGAACAGCCGCACGTCGTCCATGATCGCCCGCGCCCTGTCGTCAGCGCCGGCGAGCGAGTGGGCCTTGACGAGGGCGAGCACCTGGTCGAGGAACCGCTTCGCGCGGTCGTCGTCGGCGAGGACGAAGTTCGCCATGCCCGCGATCTGCTGCAGCTGTTCCGGGCCGGACAGCGACGGCGACGAGTCGTAGGGGTGCTCGTGAAGCATCGCCCTGACGATGTCGTGCTTCTCGAGCATGGCGTCGATGACCTCGTCGATCGGGACGCCCGCCTGCTCACGGTCGGACGGCGAGTACACGGCGAGGGCGTCTTCGAGGTTGGACAGCAGGCCGATGTAGTCGACGATGAGGCCCCCGTCCTTGTCGCGGAATCGGCGGTTGACGCGGGCGATGGCCTGCATGAGGCCAGCGCCGCGCATCGACTTGTCGACGTACATCGTGTGAAGGACGGGAGCGTCGAACCCGGTGAGCCACATGTCGCAGACGATCACGATCTCGAGCGGATCGGCCGGGTCCTTCGCCCGTGCCTGCAGCTCCTGACGGACCTTCTTCGAGTAGATGTGGGGCTGCGCCCATTGCTCGCTTGCGGCCGACCCGGTGATGATAACCTTGATCCTGCCCTTCTTCGGATCCGGGTCATGCCAGTCGGGATGCTTGGCGACGAGCTTGTCGTACAGGCGCACCGCGATCTTGCGGCTCATCGTGACGATCATCGCCTTCCCGAAGGCGGCGATCTTGCGGCGCTCCCAGTGCTCGTCGATGTCCTCGGCGATGCGTTCCAGGCGCGGTTCGGCGCCGACGATCGCCTCCATGCGCGACCACTTCGCCTTCGCGTCGTTGCCGGTGTTCTCGTCGACGCCGTCGATGATCTCGTCGGCGAGGTCATCGAGCGCTTGCCGATCGTCCTTGGAGAGATCGAGCGGGGCGACGCGGGCCTCGTAGTAGATCTTCACCGTCGCCCCGTCACGCACCGCACGGGTGAGGTCGTACACGTCGATGTAGTCACCGAACACCGCGCGCGTGGACTTGTCCGCGTCGTCGATCGGGGTGCCGGTGAAGCCGAGGAACGTCGCCCCCGGCAGGGCGTCACGCATGCTCTTCGCCAGGCCGGGCTTCACCCGGCCCTCCGCGTCCATCCGGTCCTTCAGCCCGTATTGGGACCGGTGCGCCTCGTCAGCGATCACCACGACGTTGCGACGGTCGGTGAGCACCGGGTTGACGTCACCCGCATCACCGGGCGCGAACTTGTGTAGCGTCGTGAACACGATGCCGCCCGACGCGCGCCTCAGGAGCTTGCGGAGGTCCGCCCGAGAGTCGGCTTGCACGGGTGTCTCTGGGAGGATGTGCGCGGGCGCGAACGTATCGGTGAAGAGCTGATCGTCGAGGTCGTTGCGGTCGGTGATGAACACCAGCGTCGGGTTCATCATCCGCGGATCCTGCATGATCTTCGCCGCGTAGAACACCATCTCGAAGCTCTTGCCCGAACCCTGCGTGTGCCACACCACACCACCGCGGCGATCCCCGTCCGGGCTCGAGGCCCGCACCGTCGACTCGACGGCCGCGTTCACCGCCCAGAACTGGTGGTACTTCGCCACGCGCTTGACGAGCACACGCTTCGACTGGCCCGTCTTCACATCGTTCGTGGTCTCATCGCTGAACACCACGAAGTTACGGACGAGATCGAGGAACCGCTTCTTCTCGAAGACACCCTTGATCAGCACCTCGAGGGACGGCTTCCCTTGCACCGGCGTCGGCGAATCGATCGATTTCCACGGCGCGTAATGCTCGAACGCCCCGGTGAAGGTACTCATCGCCGCCGACAGGCCGTCCGAGATGATCGTGACGACGTTCGTGCGGAACACCGAGGGGATATCCGACCGATACGTCTGAATCTGGTTCCACGCCGACTGCATCGTCGCGTTCTCGGCGACCGGGTTCTTCAGCTCGAACAGCGCCACCGGCAGCCCGTTGACGAACACCAGCACATCGGGGCGACGGTTCTTGATCTCGTAGATCGTGAACTGGTTGGCCGCGAGCCAGTCGTTCTCATCCGGGTTCTCGAAGTCGATCACCCGCATCAGGCGGGTCCGCAGGATGCCGTCGTCGTCGCGATACTCCACGCCGATGCCGTCGGTGAGGATCAGGTGGACGCGCCGGTTCTCATCGATCGCGCTCTGCTCACCGATCGCCAGGATCTCCCCCACCACGACATCGACCATGTCGGCCGTGGCGCCGGGGTTGATCCGTGCCACCGCGTCACGCAGGCGACCCTCGAGGATGCACTCGCTGAACGAGACCCGCTCCGAATCCGGCTCGCCCGGAGCGATCAGCGACGCGTTCAGCGTGTGGAACCCCAGCTCCGCGAACCACCCGAGCGCACTCTCCTCGAGCACCGCCTCGTTCATAAGCGACATCCAGACCCTTTCGCGGCGCGAACGTGGATTACCCCTTCATCCACATGGATACACGACCCGGACGACATCCGAATCACGCGACCTCGTCGACCGGTACGCGGATACGGCCTGAGAGGAGCTCCGGGAGGAGCGCGTCACGGAGGGCTGCGAGACGTTGGGACTCCGATTCGAGATGACGAATCAGTTCCAGCGTCGATTCGTGGCGTTCCGCCCACGTGGCCGCGGATCGGGCCGCAGGAATCCTCGTCGATGCCGACAGGGCTCGGGCGCGGTTGAGGCCCGGCACTGCAGAATCCGAATTCATTGCCGTGAGCCCCGCATCGCGTAGCACAAAGAAGCATGCGAGAAGCGGCCAGCCATCGATGGGGTCCGCGAAGAACGTCGTGTCGATCGGGAATGCTTCGGTGTGCGACCAATGCACCTCGCCGACGCTGCCCTTCCTGCCGACAATCACGGCAGGGCCGTTGATCAGCGCTTCATTGTGCGCACCCGTGACGCCGTTGCTTCCGTATACGGGGACAGTTCCAGCAACTCGCTCCTTCGCCGGCAATGCTTTCCCGTACGACAAACCCAACACGTCGCCGACCGCCCCGGGTGTACTGCTCTCGGTCAGAGAATCCCACTCCGCCTGCATCAGCTCCCACAGCAGCCGGTGGGCTCGCCGGTTGGACTCCATCTTGTCGTCGAGCGCGCCGAGCGTCGCAGCGATCGCACGCTGCTCCGGCAGGGGCGGCAGGGAGACCGGGACTTCGCGCAGGATGTTCGTGTTCAGATTGGGCATCGTTGCCCCAACTGCCCGCTGCGACAGCCATCCCCGTGTTTCAGGGAGCGAGAGTGCATATGAAAGGAATCTCGTATCGACCGTCGGGCCGGTCACCCGCACGAGCAGGCATCCCGTCCCGCAAAGCCAACCCGCTTCACGCTCGGTGATGAGCGCGCACTTCTCGACGTCCCCACGTCGGCTATACACGATGTCCCCGGCTCTCAACTGGTGGCGTGAGAGCCGGTGAACGTGATCGTCCGAGACACGGGCGATGCCATCCTCGCTGATCCGCAACTCGCGAATGTTGGTGGGCATCACGACCGGGGTACCGGATGTCGAATAGTCGCTCATATGGAGCTGGCTGCCGAATGGGCCGGTCTGGATCGATCCGGAGTTCTCAGCTTCCAGCTCGCCAAGTGTGGCGCGCCGCCAGGTCACCTGAGACCCGCCAGCTTCTCGCGCACGACCTTCTCAAGCTCGGCACCACGGTCGAACTCAGCGAGCAAGTCGTTCGTGAGTCGCGCGATCTTCTCGTCGATGGGCTCGTCGTCGGCTTCCGCTTCTTCGACGCCGACGTAGCGACCGGGGGTGAGGACGAAGTCGTGCTGCTCGATCTCGTCGAGGGTTGCGGCCTTCGCGAAGCCGGGGATGTCTTCGTATCCGCCGTTGTGGTTGCGCCAGGCGTGGTAGGTGCCGGCGATCTTCTCGATGTCGGCGTCGTCGAGGACACGCAGGCGGCGGCTCTCCATGGTGCCGAGCTTGCGGGCGTCGATGAACAGCACCTCGTCGCGACGTTCGCGGTGGCCGTTGCCGCCGCGGTCCTTCGAGACGAACCAGAGGGCGACGGGTATGCCGGTGTTGAAGAACAGCTTGTCGGGCATCGCGACGATGCAGTCGACGAGTCCGGCGCGGACGAGGTTCTCGCGGATCTCGCCCTCGCCACCGCTCTTGGAAGAGAGGGATCCGTTGGCGAGCACGAAACCGGCGGTGCCATTGGGCTTCAGGTGGTGGATGAAGTGCTGCACCCACGCGAAGTTCGCGTTGCCCTTCGGTGGAGTGCCGTACTTCCAGCGGGGGTCGTTCGCGAGCTTCGCGTCCCACTGGGCTGACCCCGTTTCGTAGGTCCAGTCGTTATGAGAGTCGTCCTGTTGTCCGCGGTCGCGGGCAGGGA
>NZ_BAAGXJ010000030.1:0-12292 GCF_054779895.1 Microbacterium lacusdiani
CGACAGTGCACCCATCAAATGGAAACCGACGACTCACAGAACGTCCGGACCGAATGAAGGGGGCGGCTCAGCACGACTGGTCGACCGGCAGCCCGGCCGACGCGGTCCGTGCCGCTGGCCGCACCTACACCGCCCGAGCCGAGGCGGACGCTGCCCGGTGAGTGAAGTCCGCCGAGATCTATGACCAAAAAGGCTAATCAGGAGGGATACCTCCCGATTACCTGCGGTGGACGGTGGGAGACCAATAACGTCGCCCCATGTCGCTCGAGCCGGGGCGCGACCACGAGGTCGCGCACACTCTCACACCTGACCAGTACGGCCAGCCCGTCAAGAAGGCACACCTTCCCGTTCCTGCCCTAGCGTGGATCCGCCACCGGGACGGGCACCACCTCGTCGACGCCGTCGCCACCGCTTGGACGCCACGCGCGGTGCAGGTCCGCTACAAAGACGACCACGGACGCATTGGCACTGTCTGGCTCCCGGCAACGGCCGTCATGCGTCGCTCACACGAGCACGATTGAACCGGGTGCTGCGGGCCGGAGAACCACTCACGACTACTCTCCCGCTCCCCTAAAGTGGGGATCCCCCCGGAACTTGCATGCAAAAGGAGACTTGCCGTGGCGCAGAAGAAGCACCTGATTCTTATCGACGATGTCGATGGTTCACCAGCATCGGAGACGCTGCGGTTCGGTCTCGACGGCGTCGATTTTGAGGTCGACCTCAACGAGACGCACGCCGAGGCGCTGCGAGAGTCCTTCGCTGAATGGATCGGCCACGCTCGCAAGGTGAGTGGCCGGAAGAAGGTTGCCGCTCGCCGAACAGTGACCTCAGCTTCGACTGCAACCTCTGCGAGCTCAAAGACGGTCAAGATCCGCGAATGGGCCCGGCAGAACGGCTACACGGTCTCGGACCGAGGACGCATCCCGGTAAACGTCCGTGAGGCTTACGAGGTTGCGAACTAGCTGGAGTGCCACAGGTGCTATTGCCAGGCACGGCGAAACAAGGCTAAGTCTTGAGGTTTGCCGCTCGCGGCTCGATCGGCCGCCGAGGATCGACGAGCGAGAAACATCTAGATTGACGAGGTCACGGTGCGCGGCCTCGAGGGGGGCGCCTCTGGGGCGGCAGCGCTCGAGCCGCGCACGATAAGTTCCGGGGCGAAGAGGAACTCGCTTGTGGCGTGGGTTCCCTGCTGCAGCTCCTCGACCAGTGCGTGAACGGCGGCACCTGCCATCGCGCTGACCGGCTGGCGCAAGGTGGTCAGCGGGGGATCGGCGCTCTGCATCGAGTCGTCGAACCCCACAATCGACACGTCGCGGGGGACTGCGAGACCACGGGCCCGCGCGGCCCGGATTGCGCCGAGGGCCATGACGTCGGAGGCGCAGATGATGGCGGTGACTCCTTCATCTAGGAGCTCACCGGCGGCGGAGGATCCGCCCTCGATGGTGAACATCGAGTGCCGGATCAGCGGCGCGGTCCCCGAAGGGAGGCCGCGGGTCTGCAGGGCATGGGTGAAGCCGTCGACCTTGCGGATCACGGGGACGTACCGCTCGGGGCCGAGGGCGAGGCCGAGGCGCCGGTGTCCTAGGGCGAAGAGGTGGTCGACAGCGGCCCGCATGGCGAGGGCGTCGTCGACCGAGATGCTTGTCGCGTCGAGGGTCGGCACGTGCCCGTTGACCAGCACGAGGGGGATGCCTGCCTGGCGAAGGCGAACGTAGCGGTCCGTCGAGGCGTGGGTGTCGGCGTGCATGCCGGAAACCACGATCAGTCCGGCGATGTTGTAGGAGAGCAGAAGCTCGATCCACTCGTCCTCAGAGACCCCGGGGGCGGACTGAGAGCAGACCATCGGCATGTGCCCTTGCTGGACCAGCCTTGTTGCCATCTGCTGGGCAAAGGCCGGGAAAACAGGGTTGTCCAGCTCCGGGACGATGACGCCGACAGGGAGAGCCTTGGACGTCCCGGTCCGTGCCCGAATCCCAGGTCGCTGTGACGAGCGGTCGTAGCCGACTTCGCTTGCTGCCTGTAGCACCCGACGCCGCACCTCGGCCGAGACGCCGGCCTTCCCGCTGAGGGCGCGGCTCACGGTCGCGGCACTCACGCCGACCGTCGCGGCGATGTCGAGGAGCGTTGCGGGCATACGTGCGACGCTAGCACCGTCAGCGCAAGAAGCGCAACGATATTGCGTGAGTTTGCATCCGCTGAAACGGCGCACTTCGCGTGCATGGTGCTGCGTAACCCCACATAAGGGTGACTTGGATCAGTTGCAAAGGTTGCACGCAATACCTGTTCCATTACGGCAATCAGCAGTGCTATGTTGCGTCCAGCGCGGCCCTTCGCGCGGGCGAGATAGACCCGCCTCACAGTGATGTGAGCGGCCTCGCATCAACCTTCGGATCTCAAAGGAGGACCCGATGCAACGACGGGCAAGGATTTCCATGGTGGCCGCGATGGCCGGGCTGGGGCTCGCGCTCACCGCCTGCGGAAGCAGCACTGGCGGTGGTTCCTCCGCGGCGGAGCCGTCGGCGGAGCCTGAGGTCAGCGCCACCGAGTCGCCGACGGGCCCACCGGCACGGGACCCGGACGCTGACCTGGTGCTGTGGGCGGACGACGCCAAAGCCCAGGTGCTCCAGCCGTTCCTCGAGGAGTTCGCCGAGGAGAACGGCATCACGGCGGTCGTGCAGACGGTCAACGACAACGGGCGCGACAGTTTCGTCACGGCGACTCTCGCCGAGAACGGACCCGACCTTGTGGTCGGTGCCCATGACTGGATCGGCAAGTTCGTAGAGAACGGGGTCATCGCACCCGTCCCGATGAGCGCAGAGGTGCAGGAACAGTTCCTGCCGAACAGTATCGAGGCTGCGACCAGCGACGGGAGCGTCTACGGGGTCCCGTACGCCGTGGAGAACATCGGCCTGATCCGCAACACGGATCTTGCCCCGGACGTGCCCGGGACCGTGGAGGAGATGCTCGCCCTCGGAAACGAGCTCGTCGCGAGCGGCAAGGCCTCCAAGCCGATGGTTATGCCGGTGGGCCAGGAGGGCGACCCGTACCACGCCGAGCCGTTCATCACCTCGGCGGGCGGGTACATCTTCGGCCGCGACGCCGAGGGTGACTACGACCCCGCCGATCTCGGGCTGGACGGGGCGGAAGGCGAAGCGGTAGCAGAGAAGCTCGCGTGGATGACGGAACAGGGTGCGCTCAGCACGTCGATCACGTTCAACGAGGCGCTCGACCTCTTCGTCCGGGGTGAGACACCGTTCCTCGTCACCGGGCCCTGGGCCACCGGTGACATCACAGACGCAGGCATCAACTATGCCGTCAGCGAGATCCCGCCATTCGAAGGCGGGCAGTCGACCCGCCCGTTTGTTGGCGTGCAGCTGTTCTATGTCTCCAGCAAGGCGGAGAATGCCACCTTCGCCCAGGAGTTCGCTCTGAGGTACGTCAGTCGCCCCGACGTTCAGCGCGCCCTCTTCGAGCAGGGCCAGCGCCCGCCGGCCCTGGCCTCCCTCAACGCGGAGCTCTCGGCGGCCGACCCGGAGCTCCAGGCGTGGAGCGCCGCCGGTGCCAACGGCGACCCGATGCCGTCCATCCCCGAGATGGACGCCGTGTGGGGCCCGCTGGGCATTGCGATCGCCAACATCGCAGCTGGTGAGGGTGACCCGAACCAGATCATGGGGGACGCCGCCTCGGCGATCACCGAGGCGATCGGCCAGTAACCAATCCGTGGCGGGGGGGGCGGCGCGCTGGCGCCGCCCCCGAAGCCGCGAAGCGCCAGGCGCTCGAGGAGGACCCGTGACGGTCGATCTGCAGAACCCACCGAGGACCCGCCCTACGCCAGGGCCTAGTCAGCCGCCTGTGCCTCGGCGCCTGCCGGCGGGCCGTGTCGTGGCCCTCACGATGCTCGTTGTCGTGACCGTGGTGGCCATCATCGCGACCCACCGGCTGGTCCAGGCGGGCAGCTGGCTCGGAGTCACCCTGGTGGCCGGCGCCCTCTTCGCTGTGCTCGCCGTCTACGGCGGCCGCAAGAGGATTCCCATGAAGTACCTGCTGCCGGGGCTGCTGCTGCTCCTGGCCCTGCAGATCTGGCCGGTGACGTACACGGTGGCGACCGCATTCACCAACTACGGCGACGGGCACCGGGTGACCAAGGAGGAGGCGATCGACCTCATCATCGCCAGCTCGGTCCGCGAGATCCCCGGTCAGCCCCGCTACCAGCTCGCCGTCGCGGTGCCCGACGGTGCCGACCCGTTGCTCGGCGAGCTGCTCTTCCTGCTGCGCGCCCCCAGCGGGGAGCTCCAAGTCGGGGACGGGGCCGGGCTGGAGCCCTTGCCGGCGGAGGAGGTCACGGTCGACGACGGTGGACGGGTCGCGGCCGCCGAGGGGTACACGCTCCTCTCCGCGCAGGAGGTGAACGCCCGCTCCGAGGAGCTCAGCACGTTTCTCGTCCCGGTCTCGGACGGGGTGAGCATCAAGCAAGCCGGACTGACCGAGGCCTACCAGAGCCGGACCACGATCACCTACGACCCCACGACGGACCGGTTGACCGACACCGAGACCGGCACGGAGTACATCGCCGAGGATGCCCGGTTCGTCGCCGCCGACGGCTCGGGCCGATCCTTCCCGCAGGGGTGGAAGGAGAACGTGGGCCTGGCCAACTTCGAGCGGGTGCTCACCGACCCGGCCCTGCGCAACGGCTTCGTCGGCATCTTCACCTGGAACCTGGCCTTCGCCGCGATCTCGGTGCTCTCCACCTTCGCCCTGGGCCTGCTCCTCGCGCTGCTGTTCAACGACCCCGGCATGCGTGGCCAGCGCCTCTACCGGTCGCTGCTGATCCTGCCCTACGCGCTGCCCGGGTTCGTCACCGCACTGGTGTGGGCCAGCATGTACAACCAGGAGTTCGGCCTGATCAACAACCTGACCGGCCTCGGGACGAACTGGTTGGGCGACTCGGCCTGGGCCAAGGTCGCGGTCCTCGTGACCAACCTCTGGCTCGGCTTCCCGTACATGTTCCTGGTCTGTACCGGAGCACTGCAGTCCATCCCAGCTGAGTTGCGCGAGGCAGCGATGATCGACGGCGCGTCACCGTGGCGCATGCTCCGCTCGGTGACGCTGCCGCTGCTCCTCGTCGCCGTCGGGCCGCTGCTGATCGCCTCCTTCGCGTTCAACTTCAACAACTTCGGGCTCATCTATCTCCTGACCGGAGGAGGACCGTTCCAGGCGAGCGACCCCACGCAGGGCGGGACGGACCTGTTGATCACCTACGCGTTCCGACTGGCTTTCGGCTCCACGGAAGCCAACTTCGGATTCGCCTCCGCCATCTCGATCTTCATCTTCGCCATCGTCTCGCTGCTGTCGGTGAGTGCGTTCCGCCGCACCGCCGCCCTGGAAGAGGTGCACTGATGTCCACTGGTCTGACCACCGGCCCCCGCCCACCCGTGTTGCCCGGGCCAGGGGCAGCTCCTGCCCACACGCAGGGACCTCGGCCGAGGTTCGCCGCCAAGGGGTGGCGCCATGTGCTGGCCGCCCTGGCCCTGGTGTGGGCGCTCGGACCCATCGTCTTCATCGTCTTCGCCGCGCTGAACCCGGCCGGGACGTTGAGCAGCAGCAGCCTCGTGCCGAACGGGGCGTCCCTGGCGAACTTCGAGGAACTGTTCACCGACCCCATCCGCCCGTTCTGGCGGTGGTATCTCAACACCATCCTCATCGCCGGCGTCGCCACCGCCGGCTCGGTATTCATCGGGGCATGCACGGCCTACGCCTTCACGCGCTTCCGGTTCACAGGACGCCGACCGGCGCTGATCTTCCTGCTGCTGATCCAGATGTTCCCGGCGCTCCTGGCCTTCATCGCCATCTACGTCACGTTCATCGAGATCGGCGACATCTTCCCCCAGATCGGCCTGAACACCGCAGCCGGCCTGATCATCGTCTACCTCGGCGGCTCCATGGGCGCGAACATCTGGCTCCTCAAGGGCTACTTCGACACCGTTCCGCGCGAGCTCGACGAAGCCGCCAAGATCGACGGCGCCTCCCACGCCCAGATCTTCTTCGGGATGATCCTGCGCCTGGTCGCCCCGATCCTCGCGACCGTGGCGACGTTCTCGTTCGTCGGCTTCATCAACGAGTTCATGATGGCCGGCATCTTCCTGACCGACACCAACCACAAGACCCTCGCCGTGGGGCTCCAGGCCACCTTCGCCAACAACAACAACGAGTACTTCGGCCAGTTCGCCGCCGGGTCGATCCTCGCCTCGCTGCCGGTGGTGGTCCTGTACCTGGCCCTGCAGCGCCACATCATCGGCGGCCTGACCTCGGGATCGGTGAAAGGCTGACATGTCAACGTTCTCCATCCACCAGCCGCACCACGACGGCTCGGAGCTCTACGTCACCAACCCGAACCCCAGCCTCGGCGAGACGGTCTCGGTGTTCCTGCGTGTCCCGCACGCCTGCGCCGTTGACTCGGTCCACGTCCGGGTCACCCCGGACGGCGAGCAACAGTTCGTCCCCGCCACGGTGGAGCGCACCGAGGAGACCGAGACCTGGTGGCGCGCGGACATCGTCTGCCGCAACCCCGTGACCAACTACCGCTTCATCCTCGAGGGCGGCGCCACCGGCTACGCCTGGCTGAACGGGGCCGGGGTGCACGGTCGCGACGTCCCCGACGCCGCCGACTTCCGCCTCACCGCGTTCCCGGCGCCGCCGCGCTGGGCCGCCGACGCCATCGTCTACCAGATCTTCCCGGATCGGTTCTCCCGGTCGGCAGACCGGACACCGCCCGCCTGGGCCAGCCCGGCTGCCTGGACCGACCCGGTCGACACCTCGCTCGAACGCATCGGTTCTCAGTGGTACGGCGGTGACCTGGACGGCGTCCGTGCCCACCTGGACGACATCGTCGAGCTCGGTGCGAACGTGCTGTACCTGACGCCGTTCTTCCCCGGCGGCTCCAACCACCGCTACGACGCCAGCACCTTCGACCGGGTCGACCCGTTCCTCGGCGGGGACCCCGCCCTCGCCGCCCTTGTCGAGGCCGCCCACCAGCGTGGCCTCCGGGTTCTGGGCGACCTGACGACCAACCACACCGGGGACGGCCACGAGTGGTTCAGCCGGGCGCTGGCCGACCCCGACAGCCCCGAACGCGACTTCTACTACTTCGACGACGCCGGTGACTACGCCTCCTGGCTCGGCGTGCGGTCCCTGCCCAAGCTCAACTTCACCAGCCCAGAACTCCGCAAGCAGTTCTTCGACCCGGTCGACGGCGTGGTCGCCCGATGGGTGGGCCGCCACGGGCTCGACGGGTGGCGCATCGACGTGGCAAACATGACCGGCCGCCACGGCACGGACGATCTCAACGCCGATGTCGCGCGCCAGACCCGTACCGCCATGGTGACCGCCAACCCGCAGGCGCTGCTGGTCGCCGAGCACGCCCACGACTACACCCGCGACGCGCTCGGCGACGGCTGGCACGGGGTGATGAACTACGCCGGCTTCACCAAACCGGTATGGACCTGGCTGCGCAGCCCCGAGCACACCGCCAACTTCCTCGGATCACCCCTGCCCGTCCCCCGCCTCGGCGCGGAGGCCATGGCCGCGACCATGCGCGACTTCACCGCCCACGCCCCGTGGCGCACCATCGCCCACAGCTTCAACCTCCTCGGATCACACGACACCACCCGCATCCGCACCCTGCTCGGGGAGTCCACCCGTCTCGGTGTGGTCGCAGCCGGACTGCTCTTCACGATGCCCGGCATCCCGATGCTCACCTACGGCGACGAGATCGGCATGACCGGCGAGTTCGCAGAGGACGGCCGCAAACCGTACCCCTGGGACGGGCACGACATCGACGAGGAACTGCGCTCCATCTACCGACGCCTCGCCGCCGTCCGCGCCGCATCGACCGCCCTGCGCCACGGTGGCCTGCGCTGGGTCCACGCCCAGGGCGACGTCGCCATCTTCCTGCGCGAGTCCGCCACAGAGCGGGTGCTCGTGCACTGCGCCCGAGCACCCCACCCACCGGTGCGGATCGACCTGTCACCACTCGGAGCCACCACCGCCGAACCGCTCTACGGAACAGCGCCACGGATATCGAACGGCACAGCCGAGTTCCGCGCCGACGGCCCCGGAGTCAACATCACGTCCTTGCCCACACGTTTAGCGCCTGCCCGCCCCGAGGAAGGAACACCATGGCCAGTCCAGCAGTACGTCCCCTGAGACGCCGCTCGCGCGTTAAGGCCGGGGCCGCGCTATGCGCGGGCCTGCTGACCGCGTTGCTCGGTGTCGCCGCCGGTCCAGCACAGGCACCCGCGCAAGCCGTAAGCGCGTGCACTGCGACCGGGGTCGCCAACACGACGAACTACGAGACCGACACGATCTACCAGGTACTCACCGACCGGTTCGCCGACGGCGACCCATCCAACAACAACCCCTACGGCAAGGCGAACAGCTACGACCCCAGCCGCACCGACATCAACCGGTTCTTCGGCGGGGACTGGCGCGGACTGGCGGACCGCATGCCCTACCTCACCGGCATGGGCATCTCAGCCATCTGGATCTCGCCGCCGTACAACAACCTGGACGACCCCTACCTGGAGAACGGCAACTACTACAACGCCTACCACGGCTACTGGGCCAAGGACTACTTCGTCCCGGACGAGCACTGGGGAGGGTGGGCCGATTTCGACGCCCTGGTCGAAACCGCGCACGCACACGGAATCAAGGTCGTCATTGACTTCGCACCCAACCACACCAACCACACCGACAACGTTGAGCAGGGAGCCCTATACCGCGAGGGAACGCTGATCGGCCGGCACAACAACGACACACTGGGGCTGTACCACCACGAGGGCAACCGTGCCCCGTCCCAGACAAGCCAATACGACTACCAGTTCCGCGACCTGGCCAACCTCGCCGACCTCTCCACCGAAAACGCCTTCGTCCAGGACCACCTCCTGGACGCGATCGACGTGTGGCTCAGCCATGGTGTCGACGGCATCCGGAACGACGCCACGCTCCACCAGAGCAACGCCTTCCGCACGGTGCTCGCCGACCATGTCAATGCCTCGAGCACGCCCGTGTTTCACTTCGGGGAGTACTTCATCGGGACACCGGACCCGAAGTACGACGACTATCGCACCTCCCCGGACCGCACCGGCATCGACATCCTTGACTTCGAGCTGGCGAACGTCGCCCGCGCCACCTTCGGTGACTTCAGCCAGTCCATGCTCGACCTCAAGGCCGCGGTCGAGCGGACCGACGGGGACTACACCTACGAGCACAACTCGGTCACCTGGCTCGACAGCCATGACAAGCCACGACTTGCCAGCATTCAGCCGAATCAGGGCATCTTCCACGCAGCGCTGGCATTCCACCTCACCACGCGCGGGACCCCGGTCATCTATTACGGCACCGAGCAGTACCTCCCCGGCGCCAACGGCGACGCGGGGCGGGTCTGGATGAACAGTTTCGACACCACCACCCCGGCGTACCGGCTCATCGGGGACCTCGCTGAACTGCGCAAGGAAAACCCGGCACTCGCATACGGAACGACCACCTTCCGCTGGGAGAACTCCAACGTTCTGATCTACGAACGCAAGTTCTTCGACAACACCGTGCTCATAGCCATCAACCGCAGCGGTACCACGTACCCGATCACCGGACTCTCCACGGCCCTACCACCGGGCACTTACCCGGACTACCTCGGCGGCCTGACGAGTGGCAACGCACTGACGGTGAACTCGACGGGAGCCGTCACCCCGTTCGACCTCGGGCCTGCGGAAGTCGCCGTCTGGTCCTACCGCGACACCACACCGGCTGGCCCGCAGATCGGTGCGGTAGGCCCCACCCAGGGCCGCGCAGGCAACGTCGTAGCCATCGACGGGGAGGGCTTCGGCACCTCGGCCGGAACGGTGTCCTTCGGTGGTGCCCCCGCTGCCGTCCAGTGCTGGTCCCCGCATCAGATCAAGGTGACCGTTCCCGCCGTAGCACCCGGCACGGTCGATGTCACCGTCAGCACCTCGAACGCGACGTCGAACACCTACCAGTACACCGTCGTCACAGGGAAACAGGTGCAGGTCATCTTCCACGTCAACGAGGCGACGACGGCGCCCGGCGAGAACGTGTACGTCGTGGGCAATGTGCGTGAGCTAGGCGGCTGGGATCCGGCGAAGCCTTTCGAGGCAATGCTCAACCCGGCCTACCCCGAATGGTTCCTCCCCATCAGCGTGCCCGCAGGACACACCCTTGAATTCAAGTTCATCAAGCGGGACGCCACAGGGAAGGTGACCTGGGAAAGCGGAACAAACCGCACCTTCACCGCGCCCAGCTCCGGCACCGCAGACACCCCGATGTATACCTGGCGTCCCTAACCCTGGATCACGGGACTAGACCTGCGAAGAAGTGAGTCGCCCCGGCATGTCCGGAGACTGGATTCCTTGGAAGGATCAGTCTCATGGGACGTCCCAGTAAGTACCCGGTCGAGTTGCGCGAGCGCGCCGTCCGGATGGTCGCGGAGGTGCGACCGGACCACGACAGCGAGTACCAGGCGATCAGTCATGTCGCCAAGCTCCTCGGCGTCGGCTCGCCGGAGACGGTGCGGCAGTGGATCCGCCGGATGCAGGTCGACACCGGCGCTCGGCCGGGCGTGACGAGCGAGGCGCAGGAGGAGATCAAGCGTCTCAAGCGCGAGGTCGCGGAGCTGCGGCGGGCGAATGAGATCTTGAAGGCGGCTTCGGCTTTCTTCGCGGCCGAACTCGACCGGCCGTTCACGCGATAGTCGCGTTCATCGACGAACACAGGGACCGCGCCGATGGCGGTCTGCGGTGGGGTGTCGAGTCGATCTGCAGGGTGCTCACCGAGCACGGCTGCCGGATCGCCCCATCGACCTACTACGACGCCCGCGGCCGCGGGCCCTCGAAGCGGGAGCAGCGCGACGAGCACTGGAAGGCGATCATCGCCGAGACCTGGAAGGCGCAGCACCGCCGTTACGGGGCGCGCAAGCTCTGGCTGCGGTTGCGGCGTAATGGGCACGACATCGCCCGCTGCACCGTCGAACGGCTGATGCGCGAGCTCGGGCTGGTCGGCGTCACCCGCGGCAAGCGGCGCAAGCCCGCCGACACGGCCGTGAAGGAGGTTAGACCGGCGGATCTGGTCGACCGGCACTTCGCGAGGTTCCGCACCGACCAGCTGTGGGTGGCGGACTTCACCTATGTCTGGACCTGGACCGGGTGGGTCTACGTCGCGTTCGTGTTCGACGCGCACTCGCGCCGCATCCTCGGCTGGCAGGCCGCCACATCCATGGCGACACCGCTGGTGCTGGACTGTCTCGAGATGGCGTTGTTCACTCGCCGCCGTGAAGGCGTCGCGGGCTTCGCGTCGCTGACGCATCACACGGATGCCGGGTCGGTCTACACGTCGATCGCGTTCACCGAGCGCCTCGCCGACGAGGACATCGACGCGTCCGTCGGCAGCGTCGGCGACGCCTACGACAACGCCCTCGCCGAGTCGCAGATCGGGCTCTACAAGTCCGAACTCATCCACCACGACGGACCCTGGCGGGACATCGCGCACGTCGAAGCGGCGACCGCCGAGTGGGTGTCCTGGTTCAACAGCGACCGCATCCACGGCTCGCTCGACGACCTCACCCCAATCGAAGTCGAACAACTCGACTACGCTCACCACCAGCCACTCGAAACAGTGGCCTGACACCAGCAAACAACTCTCCGGACATGCCGGGGCGATTCAAAGGGCTGTACGGGGACGTCGCAGGGCCTGATGTCTTGCTGGCGCAGCCCCCGTTGATCCCAACGGGGGCTGCGGCGGTGTCCACTAACGATTCGGTTATGAGACGGACGCGAATTGCCGCTTAATGGTCCACTGCGTTGCGTCCAAAACGCGTCTCACTAGCCGTCGTGTCGGGCTCGGTTCCGAGACCGGTTTCTGCGACGCTCGGGCGGTGACGCAGAACCTCATCGGCCTCGCCCGCGTGTCCACCAGTGGCCAGGACCTCCAGCTGCAGCGCGACGCCCTCCAGGCCGCCGGATGCATCCGGATCTTCGAGGAGAAGATCAGCAGCCGCTCGAGCAAGCGCCCCGGGCTCGAGCAGGCGCTGGACTACCTGCGCGACGGCACGGACACCCTGGTGGTGTGGAAGCTCGACCGGCTGGGCCGGTCCACCAAGGAGATCCTCACCGTCGCCGACAACCTCAGCGACCGCGGGATCGGTCTGCGGGTCCTTGGGCTGACCCCGTTTCGTAGGTCCAGTCGTTATGAGAGTCGTCCTGTTGTCCGCGGTCGCGGGCAGGGA
>NZ_BAAGXJ010000031.1:0-3462 GCF_054779895.1 Microbacterium lacusdiani
GGGACCGGGTCTTCGGATCCTCTCCTTCTGGACTCACTCTTGTCTTCCTGCCGGTTGGTGGGTTGCGGGGTGGGTACCGCCCGTACTTTGAGAACTACACAGTGGACGCGAGCATCTTATAGATAGCGAACGACAGGCCTTTCGGGGTCTGTCGGCTCATGTGATTTCAAGTCTTTAAGAGCAAACGGTGGATGCCTTGGCATCTGGAGCCGAAGAAGGACGTAGCAATCTGCGATAAGCCTCGGGGAGCTGATAAGCGAGCTTTGATCCGAGGGTGTCCGAATGGGGAAACCCCGCCAGGCGTTTGTGCGACCTGGTGACTCCCGCCTGAATATATAGGGCGGGTAGAGGGAACGTGGGGAAGTGAAACATCTCAGTACCCACAGGAAGAGAAAACAACAGTGATTCCGTGAGTAGTGGCGAGCGAAACCGGATGAGGCTAAACCGGGCGTGTGTGATAGCCGGCAGGCGTTGCACGTTCGGGGTTGTGGGACTCTCTTGACTTCTCTGCCGAGGGGTCGACGTGACAGAAGCGTATAGACGAACGGTCTTGAATGGCCGGCCAGAGTGGGTGGCAGCCCCGTAGTCGAAATGCGTGTTCTGGCGTGGAGAGGATCCCAAGTAGCACGGGGCCCGAGAAATCCCGTGTGAATCTGCCAGGACCACCTGGTAAGCCTAAATACTCCCAGATGACCGATAGCGGACAAGTACCGTGAGGGAAAGGTGAAAAGTACCCCGGGAGGGGAGTGAAATAGTACCTGAAACCGTTTGCTTACAAACCGTTGGAGCACCCCTGGTAGGTGTGACAGCGTGCCTTTTGAAGAATGAGCCTGCGAGTTAGCGATACGTGGCGAGGTTAACCCGTGTGGGGTAGCCGTAGCGAAAGCGAGTCTGAATAGGGCGATTCAGTCGCGTGTCCTAGACCCGAAGCGAAGTGATCTATCCATGGCCAGGCTGAAGCGACGGTAAGACGTCGTGGAGGGCCGAACCCACTTAGGTTGAAAACTGAGGGGATGAGCTGTGGATAGGGGTGAAAGGCCAATCAAACTTCGTGATAGCTGGTTCTCTCCGAAATGCATTTAGGTGCAGCGTTGCGTGTTTCTTGCCGGAGGTAGAGCTACTGGATGGCCGATGGGCCCTACCAGGTTACTGACGTCAGCCAAACTCCGAATGCCGGTAAGTGAGAGCGCAGCAGTGAGACTGTGGGGGATAAGCTTCATAGTCGAGAGGGAAACAACCCAGACCACCAACTAAGGTCCCAAAGCGCGTGCTAAGTGGGAAAGGATGTGGAGTTGCTCAGACAACCAGGAGGTTGGCTTAGAAGCAGCCACCCTTGAAAGAGTGCGTAATAGCTCACTGGTCAAGTGATTCCGCGCCGACAATGTAACGGGGCTCAAGCACGCCACCGAAGTTGTGGCATTGAAACTATTGGCAGGCCTTCGTGGTCCAGCCGTTTTGATGGGTAGGAGAGCGTCGTGTGGCGAGTGAAGCGGCGGTGGAAACCAGCCGTGGACGCCACACGAGTGAGAATGCAGGCATGAGTAGCGAATGACGTGTGAGAAACACGTCCTCCGAAAGACCAAGGGTTCCAGGGTCAAGCTAATCTTCCCTGGGTAAGTCGGGACCTAAGGCGAGGCCGACAGGCGTAGTCGATGGACAACGGGTTGATATTCCCGTACCGGCGAAGAACCGCCCCAACCAATCCAGTGGTGCTAAGCGCCCGAATCCATCCACCGTCACCTTCGGGTGACACCGGGTGGCCTAGCGCGCGACCCCATGCTGGTGCGGTTAGCGTATTAACAGGTGTGACGCAGGAAGGTAGCCCAAGCCAGGCGATGGTAGTCCTGGTGCAAGTGCGTAGGCCGGGGGATAGGCAAATCCGTCCCCCATACAGGCTGAGACACGATGCGGATGAAAAGTGGGTGATCCTATGCTGCCGAGAAAAGCATCGACGCGAGGTTCCAGCCGCCCGTACCCCAAACCGACTCAGGTGGTCAGGTAGAGAATACCGAGGAGATCGAGATAATCGTGGTTAAGGAACTCGGCAAAATACCCCCGTAACTTCGGGAGAAGGGGGGCCCAGCGCGTACTAGGACTTGCTCCGAAAGCGTGTGTGGGCCGCAGAGACCAGTGGGTAGCGACTGTTTATTAAAAACACAGGTCCGTGCCAAGTCGCAAGACGATGTATACGGACTGACGCCTGCCCGGTGCCGGAAGGTTAAGAGGACCGGTCAGCCGCAAGGCGAAGCTGAGAATTTAAGCCCCGGTAAACGGCGGTGGTAACTATAACCATCCTAAGGTAGCGAAATTCCTTGTCGGGTAAGTTCCGACCTGCACGAATGGCGTAACGACTTCCCAACTGTCTCAACCACGAACTCGGCGAAATTGCATTACGAGTAAAGATGCTCGTTACGCGCAGCAGGACGGAAAGACCCCGTGACCTTTACTACAGCTTGGTATTGGTGTTCGGTGTGGCTTGTGTAGGATAGGTGGGAGACTGTGAAGCGGTGACGCCAGTTACCGTGGAGTCGTTGTTGAAATACCACTCTGGTCACTCTGGATGTCTAACTTCGAACCGTGATCCGGTTCAGGGACAGTGCCTGGTGGGTAGTTTAACTGGGGCGGTTGCCTCCCAAAAAGTAACGGAGGCGCCCAAAGGTTCCCTCAACCTGGTTGGCAATCAGGTGGCGAGTGTAAGTGCACAAGGGAGCTTGACTGTGAGACTGACAGGTCGAGCAGGGACGAAAGTCGGGACTAGTGATCCGGCAGTGGCTTGTGGAAGCGCTGTCGCTCAACGGATAAAAGGTACCTCGGGGATAACAGGCTGATCTTGCCCAAGAGTCCATATCGACGGCATGGTTTGGCACCTCGATGTCGGCTCGTCGCATCCTGGGGCTGGAGTAGGTCCCAAGGGTTGGGCTGTTCGCCCATTAAAGCGGTACGCGAGCTGGGTTTAGAACGTCGTGAGACAGTTCGGTCCCTATCCGCTGCGCGCGTAGGAAGTTTGAGAGGATCTGACCCTAGTACGAGAGGACCGGGTTGGACGAACCTCTGGTGTGTCAGTTGTTCCGCCAGGAGCACCGCTGATTAGCTACGTTCGGGATGGATAACCGCTGAAAGCATCTAAGCGGGAAGCCGGCCTCAAGATGAGACTTCCATGCCTTCGGGCGAGAGGCTCCCAGCCAGACTACTGGGTTGATAGGCCAGATGTGGAAGTGCAGCAATGCATGCAGCTGACTGGTACTAATAAGCCGATGACTTGATAACACCCCGCTCTTCTAGCGGTGCGCGCGTCCACTGAGTGGTTCTCGATGTACGGTCGAGAACACAACAACAAAGCTTTTGTTGTGACTGAAACATCAACAGTGTTTCGGCGGTCATAGCGAGAGGGAAACGCCCGGTCACATTCCGAACCCGGAAGCTAAGCCTCTCAGCGCCGATGGTACTGCAGGGGGGACCCTG
>NZ_BAAGXJ010000032.1:0-532 GCF_054779895.1 Microbacterium lacusdiani
ATGCTGTCTGTCACCTCCTCTGCCCCGGTGTCGGGGAGGAGGCGTAGGCGGGACTTGGCGAGGATGTCGAGGCCGAGGTAGCGGCGGCCTTCGGCCCATTCGTCGGTCTGCTCGGCGAGGACGGCGCCGACGAGGCGGACGATGGCGTCGCGGTTGGGGAAGATGCCGACGCTGTCGGTGCGGCGGCGGATCTCGCGGTTGAGACGCTCGTTGGGATTGTTGGACCAGATCTGTGACCAGAGCCCTTCGGGAAACTCGGTGAACGCGAGGATGTCCGCCCGTGCTTCGTCGAGGTGCGAGAAGGCGTCGGGGAGCTTGTCTTCGACGTAGTCGAGGAGCCGGTCGAACTGGGCGTTGACGGCGTCCTTGTCGGGCTGGTCGTAGACGGAGTGCAGCATCGCCTTGACCGCGGGCCAGAGGGACTTCGGGGTGACGGACATCAGGTTCGCGGCGTAGTGGGTGCGGCAGCGCTGCCAGGCCGCTCCCGGCAGGTTCGCGGCGATCGCCTCGACCAGTCCTGCGTGGGCGTCGG
>NZ_BAAGXJ010000033.1:0-858 GCF_054779895.1 Microbacterium lacusdiani
AGCGTACTCGGCTGGGGGTAGGTAGCCGAGCGAGGAGTGCCGGCGGTGGTGGTTGTACTCGTCCTTCCAGTCGCCGATGATGACCTGCGCGTGCAGCAGCGAGTAGAAGCTGTTGATGTTGAGGCACTCGTCGCGGATCCGGCTGTTGAACGACTCGACGTACCCGTTGCGCCACGGCGAGCCCGGAGGGATGTAGGACAGGCCGGTGCGGGTGCCGGCCCAGTCGGCCATCGCCTCGCTGATGAACTCCGGCCCGTTGTCCGACCTGAGCACCGCCGGGGCGCCCCGGGCGGCGACGAGGTCCTCGAGGTGGGCGGTGAGTCGGTCGGCGGTAATCGAGCGCTCCACGAGGCCGCCGATGCACTCCCGGGTGTGTTCGTCGACGATCGAGCAGATCTTGATCGGTCGGCCGTGCTCGTCGGCGTCGAACTGAAAGTCCACCGCCCACACCACGTTCGGCGCGTCCGCCGTCGGCGCGTCGACGGTCGAGGACCCGACGCGCTTGCGTCGACGCCGCTGCGGGACCCGGAGCCCTTCGTCACGCCACAGGCGTTGGATCTTCTTGTGGTTCACCACCCACCCCTCGGCGCGGGCGTCGTGATACGCCCGCCGGTACCCGTAGCGGGGATGGTCCTTCGCCCAGGCGCGCAGCCACTCCCTGAACGCCCGATCCGGGTCCGCGACCGTGTCGCCCTTGAGCGGTCGCCGATACGCGGAGCGGCTCAGCCCGACCAGACGGCACGCCATCCGTTCGCTCACCCGCAGCTTGCGCTTGAGGTGATCGACGGCGGCGCGGCGCCTGTCCGGGCTTAGAAGTTTCCCTCAGCCAGCTCCTTGAGCGCGGCCTTCTCCAGCTCC
>NZ_BAAGXJ010000034.1:0-1320 GCF_054779895.1 Microbacterium lacusdiani
AGTTCTCGCGGTTGCGATAGCCGCGGGCGAGGCGGCGGTGGAGCTCGATGATCCCGTTGATCGCCTCGGTGCCGCCGTTGTTCGCGCGGCTCGTGGTGAAGTACGCCAGGAACGCTGAACGCCAGCGGCGGAGGGTGCGGCCGAGGCGGGCGATCTCGGGGATCGGGCAGGTGTGGAACGTGTCGACCACCCTCTCGGCGATCCGCCGCCCCTCGGTCAGGTCCTTCGCGTGGTAGGCAGAGCGCAGCTGCTGTGCGCACTGCCACGCGACGAACACCTCGTCGTGCGCAGGATCGGCCTCGATTGCCGCGGTCAGCCGGATCCGCTGCTTGTCGGTGAGGTTCTCGGCCCCGGCACGGAGGATGGTCTGAATCCCGTAGAGCGGGTCGCCCTTCCGACCGCGATGCCCGAGGGTGTCTTGCTGGACGCGGCGGCGGACCTCGTCGACGGCGGCGGTGCCGAGCTTGACGACATGGAACGCGTCCAGCACAGCGACCGCGTCTTCGAGCGTGTCATCGATCGCAGTCTTGTAGCCCGCGAACGGGTCCAGCGCCGCCACCTTCACGTTCTTTCGGAACGCTTCGCCCCGCTCGCTGAGCCAGGACGCGTATGCCTTCCCCGATCTGCCCGGCACGAGGTCGAGCAGCCTGGCCCGCGTCTTCCCGGTGCTGTCGCGGCTGAGGTCGACCATGCCGGTCAGTTCCTTCGGGCCCCGCTTGCGGTGGTCGACGTGATGCCAGATGTGCTCGTCGACGCCGAGCGTGGTCACGTTCTCGAACCGGGACTCGTCGGCTGCCAACCGCACCAGTTCAGGCTCAACAGCCCGCCACACCGTCTTCCACGATGTCCCGAGCTGACGACGTAGTCCTTCGATCGTGGCGTGCTCGCGGCGCAGCTGCCCGATCGCCCAGTCGACGGCTCGCCTTGTGAGCGACCCGCGCCGAGCGACCAGCGAGGGAAGCTGCTCCACGAACGTCTTCTTGGCACAGCCCACGTCGCCGCATCGCCAGACCCGTTGCCGCCAGACGATCCGCACCCGCGTCACGCCCGGCACGTCATGCAACACTCGACGGCGGCGCCCTCGACCGATCGCCACGACCCCGCACAACGGGCACCCGGTCGGCGCCGCCGGTGTCGAAACGGTGACGATCAGCAGCCCGTCGCGGCGGTCAACGTGCTCGACATGGACGCCGTCGAGACCGACCAGCAGATCGCAGCGGTAACACGGATCAGCGGCAGAGCGCGCGTCAGCGCACCCCGAAGTAGGGTGAAGCACGTCGAGGTCCTCGTGATGGATCAGCAGTTGGCGCTACTGATCCT
>NZ_BAAGXJ010000035.1:0-660 GCF_054779895.1 Microbacterium lacusdiani
GCGTCTACCAGCAGATGATCACCGCCTACCGCACCCCGAACCGGAAGGTCGGCAAGCAACTCATGGAGGCGCTCATCGACAACTTCACAGTCGGCATCCCCGCGGGCCTGGCCGAAGTCCGCAAGCTCGCCGCGACGCTCAAGAAGCGTCGCGCGGACATCCTCGCGTTCTTCGACCTCCCGGGCTCCAGCAACGGCCCGACTGAGGCGATCAATGGACGTCTCGAGCACCTGCGCGGCTCCGCACTCGGCTTCCGCAGCCTCACCAACTACATCACCAGATCCCTGCTCGAGACCGGCGGGTTCAGACCAGCGCTACACGCTCAAATGCGATGAGCCGCATTCGTGACCGCGGTGCGCGACGCCGCGATGCGGCCGCGCCGGGGCGGACCCCGGTTCGTGGACGCCGAGGAGGCCGCGAAGGCACAGGCACTGGTGGACGACCCACGCTCGAACGAACAGCTCCAGTACGACCTCTTCCTCGACATCATCCGCGCCGGCGCTGTCGCCGACGCCGAGACCGTGTTCGGGACGCGCCAGCCCGGGGTGCGGCTGGTCTCCGTGGTCGAGGACGGTCGCGTCTCCGGCGGCCACACCGAGGACGGCGGGCACTCCCTGCCCGCCCCCGCGATCGAGCAGGCCATCTGCAACACCGGGTACA
>NZ_BAAGXJ010000036.1:0-1272 GCF_054779895.1 Microbacterium lacusdiani
GCGATGGTCAGTGAGTACCGATCAAAGTCACTCACAGGAAGACACAAACGCACGATGGCTCTAGACCAGTCTGCCCTCCTCGAGCTCCTCGGGGAACTGCACTCCACCGATGTCAGCGACCGGATCCGGCTCGCGACGCAGAAGCTCTACCAGGAGCTGATCGACGCGGAGGCGACCGCGTTCATCGGCGCCGCCCCTTACGAGCGCTCGGAGGGGCGTGTCGCGGTCCGCAACGGGTCGCGTCCGCGGACGCTGACCACCACAGCTGGGGACCTGGATCTGCGGATCCCGAAGCTGCGACAGGGGTCGTTCTTCCCGTCGCTGCTGGAGCGGCGCCGCCGGGTCGATCAGGCGCTGTTCGCGGTCGTGATGGAGGCTTACGTCCACGGCGTCTCGACCCGCAAGGTCGACGACCTCGTCAAGGCGCTCGGCGCCGATTCGGGGATCTCCAAGTCCGAGGTGTCTCGCATCTGCCAGGACCTCGACGAGGACGTCGCCGCGTTCCAGGCACGTCCTCTCGGGGACACCACCTACCCGTATGTGTTCGTCGACGCGACTTACTGCAAGGCCCGTGTCGGTCGTCAGGTCGTCTCGCAGGCGATCGTCGTGGCGATCGGCGTCGCCGCAGACGGCACCCGGCAGGTCCTCGGATTCGATGTCGGCGACACCGAATCGGAGCCGTTCTGGACGGCGTTCTTCCGATCGTTGAAGGCTCGCGGCCTCGGTGGTGTCCGGTTGGTGATCTCCGACGCGCACTCCGGGCTGATCAAGGCGATCCAGGTCGCGTTCCAGGGCGCGTCCTGGCAGCGCTGCCGGGTTCACTTCATGCGCAACATCCTCGCGAAAGTCCCCAAGGTCGCAGGCCCCATGGTCGCCTCCATCATCCGCACCGTATTCGTCCCGCGCGGCAAAGCCAGCCTCGTCACCGCCCAGTTCGGGGAAGTCGTCCGCATGCTCGAACGCTCCCACCCGGCCGTCGCTGAAATGCTCGAGAACGCCCGCGACGAGCTGCTCGCGTTCACCGCGTTCCCCTCCGCGCACTGGCAGCAGATCTGGTCCACGAACCCGCTGGAGCGGTTGAACAAGGAGATCAAGCGCCGCACCGACGTCGTCGGCACCTTCCCGAACCCCGCCGCGCTGCTGCGCCTGGCCGGACACGTCCTCATCGAGCAGCACGACGAATGGGACAGCGCCGACCGCCGCTACTTCAGCGACACCTCCATGGCCCTGCTCAACAACCCCATCGACGAACAGGAGAGCATCCCCGAACTC
>NZ_BAAGXJ010000037.1:0-1321 GCF_054779895.1 Microbacterium lacusdiani
ACAAGCAGGCGCGTGAAGCGCGCCGCAACGCTCAGGAAGAGCGCGCGAAGCGTCTCGAGGAAGCAGGCGTCTTCGACGACCTGTTCGCGAAGATCGACTCCGGCGAGATCCAGCTCGACGGTGACGGCGGGTTCATCCAGGAACTGATCAAGCGGGGCCTGGAGCGCGGGTTGCAGGCGGAGCTGACCGATCACGTCGGCTACGAGAAGGGCGACCCCGAGGCGCACGTGTTCCCGAACTCCCGTAACGGGTCGTTCCCGAAGACCGTGGGCACGAGCGTCGGCGATGTCGAGCTGCGCATCCCGCGGGACCGGGACGGGTCGTTCACGCCACGTCTGGTCCCCACCGGCAGCCGCAGGCTGTCGCAGCTGGACGAGATGATCGTCTCGCTCTACGCCGGCGGGATGACCGTCCGCGACATCGAGCACCACCTCGCCTCGACGGTCGGGACGGAGCTGTCGCACGAGACGATCTCGAACATCGTCGACGAGATCGCCGATGAGGTCCTGGCCTGGCAGTCGCGCCCGCTGGAGGCGTTCTACCCGGTGATCTACCTGGACGCGCTGATCGTGAAGGTCCGCGACGGCGGGCACGTGCGCAACAAGGCCGCGCACATCGCCGTCGGCGTCGACATGGACGGGATCAAGCACGTCCTGGGCATCTGGATCCAGGCCACCGAGGGCGCGAAGTTCTGGGCGGGTGTCTGCGCCGAGCTCGCCAACCGCGGCGTCCGCGACGTCCTGATCGTCTGCTGCGACGGGCTCACCGGGTTCCCCGAGGCGATCGAGGCGACCTGGCCCGATTCGATGGTCCAGACCTGCGTGGTCCACCTGATCCGCAACGCGATGCGGTTCGTCGGCTACGGGCAGCGCAAGGCCGTCGCGGCCGCGCTCAAGCCGATCTACCAGGCCCCGAGCGCGGACGCTGCCGAACGCGAGCTGGAGGCGTTCAAGGCGTCGCCTCTGGGGCAGGCGAACCCGCACGCGGTCGCGGTGTTCACCGACGCCTGGGAGCGGTTCACGCCGTTCCTCGCGTTCCCGCCCGAAGTGAGGCGGGTGATCTACACCACCAACGCGATCGAGTCGCTGAACTACCAGCTGCGGAAGGTCACCAAGAACCGCGGGCACTTCCCGAACGACCTCGCGGTGGTGAAGCTGCTCTGGCTGGCGATATGCAACATCGAAGACAAACGCGCCCGCGACCGCGAGAAGGAACGCGGCCTCGGCCGCGGCGCCAAACGCAAGGCCGAAGGACGCCTCGTCGAAGGGCAGGTCGTCACGAACTGGAAGAAGGCCCTCGAACAGCTCGCGATCGCCTTCCC
>NZ_BAAGXJ010000038.1:0-509 GCF_054779895.1 Microbacterium lacusdiani
GATCAACGCTACATTCGCGACCCCGGACCTGACCACGTTCTGCCGCCTGGACGAGCTCGGCCTCGAAGCCATCGGGCAGCATCTCTCGTCCGGTCGGGCGGTGATCGAGTGTCGCCTCGCCGAGGTTGACCCGTGGTGCCGGGGATGCGGCGGTGAGGCGACACCACGCGGAACGATCGCGCGCCGACTGGCACACGAGCCGTTCGGGCACCGGCCCACGACGTTGCTGCTGCGTGTTCGGCGGTTCCGTTGCTCGCCCTGCGGCCGGTTCTGGCAGGAGGACACGCGCCGGGCCGCGGAGCCGCGCGCGAAACTCACCCGCACCGCCGCGCGCTGGGCGCTGTCCGCGCTGGTCTTCGACCACCTCACCATCGCCCGCGTCGCCGCAGGCCTCGGTGTCTCCTGGCACACCGCCAACGACGCCGTCCTCACCGAAGGCCGGCGGCGTCTGATCGATGATCCGGGCCGGTTCGACGGCGTCCGGGTGCTCGGCGTCGACGAGCACGTCT
>NZ_BAAGXJ010000039.1:0-1292 GCF_054779895.1 Microbacterium lacusdiani
AGTGGGACAGGTTCCGAAAGCCGAGCGCAGAGCCGCGTAGATGCTCGAGTCGGCCGTTGATCGCTTCCGTTGGTCCATTGGACGTCCGCGGCCGATCGAAGTATGCGAGGACGTCCGCGGCGCGCTTCGTGAGCGTTCTGCCGAGCTTGCGAACCTCGACCAACGATGCCGGGACGCCGTCCGCGACGGTGTCGATGACGCACTGCATGAGGAACTTCCCGAGCTTGCGATCTTCCTGCCGGTAGGCGGTGATCATGCGCTGATAGATCCCATGCGTTGCCTCGACCGCGACGTGGTGCTCGTCCGCGAACAACGTCTCCAACCGGGCGACCTGTCGATCCGTCAGCAAGCTCGCTCCCGTGTGCAGGGTTCGACGTGCCTTGTAGAGAGGATCGTCCTTCCGGCCCCTCCTGCCGAAGATGTTGTTCTGAACCCGACGACGACAGGTGTCGAGCGCTTCCCCGGCGAGCCGGACCACGTGGAACGGGTCCATCACCGCGACAGCAGTCGGGATCTCCTCCGCGGCGGCGGTCTTGAACCCGGAGAACCCGTCCATCGCGACGACCTCGATCCCCGCCCGCCAGACGTCCGGCCGCTCGGCGAGCCAGGCCTTGAATACTGACTTCGAGCGGCCCTCGACCATGTCCAGCAATCTCGACGGGCCCGTCCCTTCATGGACCGGAGTGAGGTCGATGATCACGGTGACGAACTTGTCGCCGCGGTGCGTGTGCCGCCAGACGTGCTCGTCGACGCCGATCACGGTGACACCGTCGAACCGTTCCGGATCATCGATCAGCAGTCGCCGCCCTTCCTCGAGAACGGCGGTGTTCGCGGTGTGCCAGGCGACATCAAGGCCTGCGGCGACCCGAGAGACGGTGAGGTGATCGACGACGAGCGCGCGCAGCGCCCAACCCAACGCTGTGCGGGTGAGCTTGCCACGGGGCTCGGCAACCCTCGTGGTGTCCTCCTGCCAGAACCGGGCGCACGGCTCGCAACGGAACCGGCGAACTCGCAGCAGCAAGGTCGTGGGGCGATGCCCGAACGGTTCATGGGCCAACCAGCGCGCGGCTGTTCCCCGAGCAGTCGCCTCGCCGCCGCATGCGTGGCACCACGGGTCGGGCTCGGCGAGACGGCACTCGATCACCGCCCGGTCTGGTGTGAGATGCATGCCGACGGCGTCGAGGCCGAGCTCGTCGAGGCGGGCGAACCTGGTCAGGTCAGGGCGCGTGAAGGTAGCGTTGATCACCGTCGGGGTCTTCTCGGATGGGGAGTGTAGGAACTTCCATCCTGAC
>NZ_BAAGXJ010000040.1:0-1513 GCF_054779895.1 Microbacterium lacusdiani
GCTGCTTCACCGTTTTCCCGGTGGGGTCAGCATTTTTTCTTCACGGAGAGTTTGATCCTGGCTCAGGATGAACGCTGGCGGCGTGCTTAACACATGCAAGTCGAACGGTGAAGCTCCAGCTTGCTGGAGTGGATCAGTGGCGAACGGGTGAGTAACACGTGAGCAACCTGCCCCGGACTCTGGGATAACAGTTGGAAACAGCTGCTAATACCGGATACGCACCATACAGGCATCTGTTGTGGTGGGAAAGATTTTTTGGTTCGGGATGGGCTCGCGGCCTATCAGCTTGTTGGTGAGGTAATGGCTCACCAAGGCGTCGACGGGTAGCCGGCCTGAGAGGGTGACCGGCCACACTGGGACTGAGACACGGCCCAGACTCCTACGGGAGGCAGCAGTGGGGAATATTGCACAATGGGCGGAAGCCTGATGCAGCAACGCCGCGTGAGGGATGACGGCCTTCGGGTTGTAAACCTCTTTTAGCAGGGAAGAAGCGAGAGTGACGGTACCTGCAGAAAAAGCGCCGGCTAACTACGTGCCAGCAGCCGCGGTAATACGTAGGGCGCAAGCGTTATCCGGAATTATTGGGCGTAAAGAGCTCGTAGGCGGTCTGTCGCGTCTGCTGTGAAAACCCGAGGCTCAACCTCGGGCCTGCAGTGGGTACGGGCAGACTAGAGTGCGGTAGGGGAGATTGGAATTCCTGGTGTAGCGGTGGAATGCGCAGATATCAGGAGGAACACCGATGGCGAAGGCAGATCTCTGGGCCGTAACTGACGCTGAGGAGCGAAAGGGTGGGGAGCAAACAGGCTTAGATACCCTGGTAGTCCACCCCGTAAACGTTGGGAACTAGTTGTGGGGACCTTTCCACGGTCTCCGTGACGCAGCTAACGCATTAAGTTCCCCGCCTGGGGAGTACGGCCGCAAGGCTAAAACTCAAAGGAATTGACGGGGACCCGCACAAGCGGCGGAGCATGCGGATTAATTCGATGCAACGCGAAGAACCTTACCAAGGCTTGACATATAGAGGAAAGGTCTGGAAACAGTCCCCCCGCAAGGTCTCTATACAGGTGGTGCATGGTTGTCGTCAGCTCGTGTCGTGAGATGTTGGGTTAAGTCCCGCAACGAGCGCAACCCTCGTTCTATGTTGCCAGCACGTAATGGTGGGAACTCATGGGATACTGCCGGGGTCAACTCGGAGGAAGGTGGGGATGACGTCAAATCATCATGCCCCTTATGTCTTGGGCTTCACGCATGCTACAATGGCCGGTACAAAGGGCTGCAATACCGTGAGGTGGAGCGAATCCCAAAAAGCCGGTCCCAGTTCGGATTGAGGTCTGCAACTCGACCTCATGAAGTCGGAGTCGCTAGTAATCGCAGATCAGCAACGCTGCGGTGAATACGTTCCCGGGTCTTGTACACACCGCCCGTCAAGTCATGAAAGTCGGTAACACCTGAAGCCGGTGGCCTAACCCTTGTGGAGGGAGCCGTCGAAGGTGGGATCGGTAATTAGGACTAA
>NZ_BAAGXJ010000041.1:0-503 GCF_054779895.1 Microbacterium lacusdiani
GCTACCGCATCCGCTCTGAACCAGGGAGGTTCTCGTGTCTCACGCTAACGCGGCGCTGACCCCGCGCCAAAGGCTCCGTCTCGCCCAGAAGGTCATCGACGAGGACTGGACGATCGCGGCAGCAGCGGACTACTTCCGGGTGTCCTGGCCAACCGCGAAGAAGTGGGCGCTGCGCTACCTTGAGCTCGGCGAGGAGGGCATGGCCGACCGATCGTCCCGGCCGCACACTCATCCGAACCGGACTCCGCAGCGGCTGGTGAAGAAGATCGTGCATCTGCGGATCCGCAAGCGCCTCGGCCCAGTTGAGCTCGCGGGTCGGTTGGAGATGGCGTCCTCGACCGTTCATGCCGTACTGAAACGTTGCCGGTTGAACCGGCTCTCGCATATCGACGTGAAGACCGGTGAGCCCGCTCGTCGCTACGAGCACGAGGCTCCGGGGGCTCTGATCCATGTCGACGTGAAGAAGCTCGGCAACATCCCCGACGGCGGCGGCTGGCGCTACG
>NZ_BAAGXJ010000042.1:0-604 GCF_054779895.1 Microbacterium lacusdiani
GGACGACCGCGTTGATCACCCGCCCGCCTTCGCGGACCTTCATCGTGAGGGCGTCTGCGGCGACGAATGTGAACGGCCCGGCATCCCCGAGGGGGCGGTGGCGGAACTGGTCGACGTGCTCGTCGAGGTCCGCGGCCATGCGGGACACCTGCGACTTGGACAGCGAGTCGATGCCGAGGGTCTTGACCAGCTTGTCCATGCGGCGCGTGCTGACGCCGGCGAGGTAGCAGTCGGCGACGACGGTGATCAACGCGGCCTCGGCGCGCTTGCGGCGCTCGAGCAGCCATTCCGGGAAGTAGGTTCCCTTACGCAGCTTGGGGACGGCGACGTCGATCGTGCCGACGCGGGTGTCCAGCTCGCGGTGCCGGTAGCCGTTGCGCTGCGTCACCCGGTCCGGGGACGCCTTGCCCCATTCGGCGCCGCAGACGGCGTCCGCGTCCGCGGACAGCAGCGCGTTGATCATCGTCTGCAGCAGCTGACGCATCAGATCCGGCGACGCCTCGGCGAGGGCTTCACCGAGCAGGCCAGCAGGGTCGACAATGTGAGGAGCGGTCATCGTGATGACTCCATTCGAGAGGGTTGTAGGAGATTCCTCGAAGGATCA